>JARRQM010000021.1:9745-19181 GCA_037381765.1 Kineosporiaceae bacterium | reverse complement strand
GCTCCGCAAGAGCATCGCCGCGAACGCCACGTACGCCGTGGTGAAGAACACGCTGACCGCCCGCGCGGCCGAGGAAGCCGGGGTGACTGCCTTCGATGGGCAGCTCGCCGGACCTTCGGCCATCGCCTTCGTCACCGGTGATCCGGTGGAGACGGCGAAGGGGCTGCGTGACTTCGCCAAGGAGAACCCCGCCCTGGTGATCAGGGGCGGGTTGCTGGACGGCAGGGCGCTGTCCGCCGACGAGATCCGTCAGCTCGCCGACCTCGAATCCCGTGAGGTCCTGCTGGCCAAGCTCGCGGGCGCGATGAAGGCGTCGCTGAACAACGCCGCCTACCTGTTCAACGCGCCCGTGTCGAAGGCCGTCCGCACCGTCGAGGCGCTGCGTCAGCGGCGCGAGACGGATGAGGGCGCCCCGGCAGAGGCCGACACCACCGAGGGCTGACCCGCCCGCACCCACCCGCGCGGGCGCCCTCGCCTCGCGTGAACGACACGAAAGGAAACGCCGATCATGGCGAAGCTCAGCACCGACGAGCTGCTCGACGCGTTCAAGGACATGACCCTCATCGAGCTCTCCGAGTTCGTCAAGAAGTTCGAGGAGACCTTCGAGGTCACCGCGGCCGCTCCGGTGGCCGTGGCCGGTCCCGCAGGCCCGGCGGCTCCCGTCGAGGCGGTTGAGGAGAAGGACGAGTTCGACGTCATCCTCGAGGCGGCCGGGGACAAGAAGATCCAGGTCATCAAGGAGGTCCGGGCGCTCGTCTCCGGCCTCGGCCTGAAGGAGGCGAAGGAGCTCGTCGACGGGGCCCCCAAGCCGGTCCTGGAGAAGGCCAACAAGGAGGCCGCCGAGAAGGCGAAGGCCGCCCTTGAGGGCGCGGGGGCCACGGTCAGCATCAAGTGACGTGATGCCGCCGCCCGGCCGGTTGCGGTCGGTGAGCGGTGGCGATGCGATCCCTCCGGTTCCCGGGACGGGCGGTCGACCTTCGGGGTCGGCCGCCCGTGCCTGGTTCCTGCCGTTACGGTACGTCACTCTTGGGACCAATGTCCCTGGCCCTCGCTGCTTCCCGGGGTGGGAACGGTGCCTCGGCCCGCACTGCGCGGCGCGCGAGAACGGCTGACGCCTTGACGTGGGCCCGGCCTGCGGTCATCCTCGTGGTGGCTCTGCGAGGCCGGTACGCCGCATGAACAACCTGGTGAGACCTCTGTCTGGATGGTCCCGGGGTTCACATCTGAGCGGCGGTTGGACATCTGTGTCTGCGCTGGCTACCCTGACGTTTTGCGCTGCCCTGTACCTCTGCCCGTGGAATGGCCACGGGGTACTCGGCATGCGTACGAAACGCTCGCAGGCCCGTGGAAGGACCCCTCTTGGCTGCCTCGCGCACCGCGATCCTGAATGGTTCCCCCACCCGTACGGCGTCCAGCCGTATCTCTTTCGCCAAGATTCGCGAGCCACTTGAGGTTCCTAACCTCCTCGCGCTGCAGACCGAGAGCTTTGACTGGCTCCTCGGGAACGGCAAGTGGCAGGCGCGTGTCGAGGCTGCGAGGGAGAATGATCGCCACGATGTCCCCGCGACATCAGGGCTGGAGGAGATCTTCGAGGAGATCTCCCCGATCGAAGACTTCTCTGGGTCGATGTCCCTGTCGTTCCGGGATCACCGGTTCGAACCCCCCAAGTACTCGATCGACGAGTGCAAGGAACGGGACATGACCTACTCGGCCCCGTTGTTCGTGACGGCCGAGTTCATGAACACGACCACTGGTGAGATCAAGAGCCAGACGGTGTTCATGGGGGACTTCCCGCTGATGACCGGGCGGGGCACGTTCGTCATCAACGGCACCGAACGGGTCGTCGTCTCCCAGCTCGTGCGCTCCCCCGGGGTGTACTTCGAACGCTCGGTGGACAAGACCTCGGACAAGGACATCTACACCTCCAAGATCATCCCCTCCCGGGGGGCCTGGCTGGAGTTCGAGATCGACAAGCGGGACATAGTCGGTGTGCGTATCGACCGTAAACGCAAGCAGTCGGTCACCGTCCTGTTGAAGGCTCTCGGCTGGTCCGAGGCGCGGATCCTGGAGGAGTTCGGCGACGTCGAGTCGATCCGGGCCACTCTGGAGATGGACCACACGGCGGGGCAGGACGAGGCGCTGCTGGACATCGACCGCAAGCTGCGCCCGGGGGAGCCGCCGACCCGTGAGGCCGCCCAGACCCTGCTGGACAACCTCTACTTCAACCCCAAGCGGTACGACCTCGCCAAGGTCGGTCGCTACAAGATCAACAAGAAGCTCGGTCTGGAGCAGGAACTCAGCGCCGGGACCCTGTCCATCGAGGACATCGTCTCGACCATCCGGTTCCTGGTCACCCTGCACAGCGGGGGCACCGGGATGCCCGGGCGGCGGGACGGCGAGGACGTCGAGGTCCGGGTCGAGGTCGACGACATTGACCACTTCGGCAACCGGCGCCTGCGTACGGTCGGCGAACTCATCCAGAACCAGGTCCGTACCGGCCTGTCCCGGATGGAGCGGGTCGTCCGTGAGCGGATGACCACCCAGGACGTCGAGGCGATCACGCCGCAGACGTTGATCAACATCCGTCCCGTCGTCGCCTCCATCAAGGAGTTCTTCGGGACGTCCCAGCTGTCGCAGTTCATGGACCAGACCAACCCGCTGGCCGGGCTCACCCACAAGCGGCGGCTGTCCGCGCTGGGTCCGGGGGGTCTGTCCCGGGAACGGGCCGGTGTCGAGGTCCGGGACGTGCACCCGTCGCACTACGGCCGGATGTGCCCGATCGAGACCCCGGAGGGTCCGAACATCGGTCTCATCGGCTCGCTGTCGACGTACGCCCGGATCAACCCCTTCGGTTTCGTCGAGACCCCGTACCGCAAGGTCACCGCGGGGGTCGTCACCGACGAGATCCACTACCTCACCGCGGATGAGGAGGACGAGCACATCATCGCCCAGGCGAACGCGCCGCTCGTCGAGGGTGGTGCCTTCGCCGAGGACGCCGTGCTGGTCCGGCGCAAGGGCGGGGAGATGGAACTCGTCCCCGCCTCCGAGGTCGACTACATGGACGTCTCGGCCCGGCAGATGGTCTCCGTGGCCACGGCGATGATCCCGTTCCTCGAACACGACGACGCCAACCGGGCCCTGATGGGGTCGAACATGCAGCGTCAGGCGGTACCGCTGGTCCGGGCCGAGGCCCCGCTGGTGGGTACCGGGATGGAGATGCGGGCCGCGGTGGACGCCGGGGACGTCGTCGTCTCCGAGAAGGCCGGAGTGGTCACCGAGGTCTCCGCCGATGCGGTGACCGTGATGAACGACGACGGCACGCACAGCACCTACCGGATCGCCAAGTTCCGCCGCTCCAACCAGGGGACCTCGTACAACCAGCGGGTCCTCGTGGAAGAGGGGGCCCGGCTGGAGGCGGGGGCGGCGATCGCTGACGGCCCGTCCACCGACGCCGGCGAGATGGCACTCGGCAAGAACCTCCTGGTCGCGTTCATGTCCTGGGAAGGGCATAACTACGAGGACGCGATCATCCTTTCTCAGCGGCTGGTCCAGGATGACGTCCTGTCCTCGATCCACATCGAGGAACATGAGGTCGATGCCCGGGACACCAAGCTGGGTCCGGAGGAGATCACCCGGGACATCCCGAACGTCGCCGAGGACGTGCTCGCCGACCTCGACGAACGCGGCATCATCCGGATCGGTGCCGAGGTGCGGGCCGGTGACATCCTGGTCGGCAAGGTCACCCCGAAGGGAGAGACCGAGCTGACCCCGGAAGAGCGCCTGCTCCGGGCGATCTTCGGGGAGAAGGCCCGGGAGGTCCGCGACACCTCGCTGAAGGTGCCGCACGGCGAGTCCGGCACGGTGATCGGCGTCAAGGTGTTCGACCGTGAGGAGGGTGACGAACTCCCGCCCGGGGTCAACCAGCTCGTCCGGGTGTACGTCGCGCAGAAGCGGAAGATCACCGACGGCGACAAGCTCGCCGGCCGGCACGGCAACAAGGGTGTGATCTCCAAGATCCTTCCGGTGGAGGACATGCCGTTCCTGCCCGACGGCACACCGGTCGACGTCGTGCTCAACCCGCTCGGCGTGCCGAGCCGGATGAACGTCGGCCAGGTGCTGGAGACCCACCTCGGTTGGGTGGCCTCCCGCGGCTGGGAGATCGAGGGCGACCCGGAATGGGCCGCACACCTGCCCGAGCAGGCCCGCAGCGCCCCCGCGGGCACCCCGGTGGCCTCCCCGGTCTTCGACGGGATGAGTGAGGCAGAGATCATCGGCCTGCTCGACTCGACGAACCGGACCCGGGACGGGGACCGGCTGATCGGCGGAAGCGGCAAGGCCCAGCTGTTCGACGGCCGGACCGGCGAACCGTTCCCCGAGCCGATCTCGGTGGGCTACATGTACATCCTCAAGCTCCACCACCTCGTCGATGACAAGATCCACGCCCGCTCGACCGGCCCGTACTCGATGATCACCCAGCAGCCGCTGGGTGGGAAGGCGCAGTTCGGCGGTCAGCGGTTCGGCGAGATGGAGGTGTGGGCCCTGGAGGCCTACGGCGCCTCCTACGCGCTGCAGGAACTGCTCACCATCAAGTCCGATGACGTGCTCGGCCGGGTCAAGGTCTACGAGGCCATCGTCAAGGGCGAGAACATCCCCGAGCCGGGTATCCCCGAGTCCTTCAAGGTGCTGATCAAGGAGATGCAGTCGCTGTGCCTCAACGTCGAGGTGCTCTCCAGCGACGGGATGTCCATCGAGATGCGCGAGACCGATGAGGACGTCTTCCGCGCCGCGGAGGAACTCGGTATCGATCTGTCCCGCAGGCCGAACGAGGGCGCGCTGAGCGTCGACGAGGTCTGACCCGTCGGGCCCCCGACGCCGGATCGAGCGGCGGCCGGTGTTCCGGCCCCGGCTCCTGACGGCCCCATGAGAACCGCCCCACCCCTGCGAGACGGAGAGCAGGTAAGCACGACGTGCTGGACGTGAACTTCTTCGACGAGCTGCGCATCGGCCTGGCCACTGCGGACGAGATCCGCCAGTGGTCCCACGGCGAGGTGAAGAAGCCCGAGACCATCAACTATCGCACCCTCAAGCCGGAGAAGGACGGACTCTTCTGCGAGAAGATCTTCGGTCCGACCCGGGACTGGGAGTGCTACTGCGGCAAGTACAAGCGGGTCCGTTTCAAGGGCATCATTTGCGAGCGCTGCGGGGTCGAGGTGACCCGGGCCAAGGTACGGCGTGAGCGGATGGGGCACATCGAGCTCGCCGCCCCGGTCACGCACATCTGGTACTTCAAGGGTGTTCCGAGTCGGCTGGGCTACCTGCTCGACCTTGCCCCGAAGGACCTGGAGAAGGTCATCTACTTCGCGGCCTACATGATCACCTGGGTGGACGAGGAGGCGCGGCACCGCGACCAGCCGTCCCTCGAGGCGCAGATCGAGGTCGAGAAGAAGGAGATCACCAACCGGCGCGACGCCGACGTCGACGCCCGGGCCAAGCGGCTCGAAGCCGACCTCGCCGAATTGGAGGCCGAGGGCGCCAAGGGCGATGTCCGGCGCAAGGTCAAGGAGTCGGCCGAACGCGAGATGGCCCAGCTGCGCAAGCGGGCCGACGCCGACCTGGACCGGGTGCAGCAGGTCTGGGACCGCTTCCGCAACCTCAAGGTGCAGGACCTCGAAGGTGATGAGGTGCTCTACCGGGAGATGCGCGAACGGTTCGGTACCTACTTCACCGGGGGGATGGGGGCCGCCGCGATCCAGAAGCGGCTGGAGTCCTTCGACCTCGACGCCGAGGCCGAGAACCTGCGGGAGACGATCCGCAGCGGTAAGGGGCAGCGCAAGACCCGGGCCCTGAAGCGGTTGAAGGTCGTCTCGGCGTTCCTCACCACCCGGAACTCGCCGATGGGCATGGTGCTGGATTGCGTCCCGGTGATTCCGCCGGACCTGCGGCCGATGGTGCAGCTGGACGGTGGCCGGTTCGCCACCTCCGACCTGAACGACCTGTACCGCCGGGTGATCAACCGGAACAACCGGTTGAAGCGGCTGCTCGACCTCGGGGCGCCGGAGATCATCGTCAACAACGAGAAGCGGATGCTGCAGGAGGCCGTCGACGCGTTGTTCGACAATGGTCGTCGCGGGCGTCCGGTCACCGGCCCGGGCAACCGGCCGTTGAAGTCGCTGTCCGACATGCTCAAGGGCAAGCAGGGCCGGTTCCGGCAGAACCTGCTCGGCAAGCGGGTCGACTACTCCGGTCGGTCGGTTATCGTCGTCGGGCCGCAGCTGAAACTGCACCAGTGCGGGCTGCCCAAGCAGATGGCTCTGGAGCTGTTCAAGCCGTTCGTGATGAAGCGGCTGGTCGACCTCAACCACGCGCAGAACATCAAGAGCGCCAAGCGGATGGTGGAGCGGGCCCGCCCGGTGGTGTGGGATGTGTTGGAGGAAGTCATCTCCGAACATCCGGTGCTGCTCAACCGGGCGCCGACGCTGCACCGGCTCGGCATCCAGGCTTTCGAGCCGCAGCTGGTCGAGGGCAAGGCGATCCAGATCCACCCGCTGGTCTGCACCGCCTTCAACGCGGACTTCGACGGCGACCAGATGGCGGTGCACCTGCCGCTGTCGGCGGAGGCCCAGGCCGAGGCCCGGATCCTGATGCTGTCGAGTAACAACATCCTCAAGCCCGCTGACGGGCGTCCGGTGACCATGCCCACCCAGGACATGATCATCGGTCTGTTCCACCTGACCTCGCAGATCGACGGTGGGCTCGGGCAGGGCCGGGCGTTCAGCTCGGTCTCCGAGGCGATCATGGCCCTCGACGGTCGGGAACTCGACCTGCGGGCCCGGATCAAGTTGCGTTTCCCCGAGGTCGTCCCGCCGGCGGGGTGGACCGCTCCGGAAGGGTGGCAGCCCGGTGAGCCCGTGGTGGTCGAGACCACTCTGGGTCGGGCCCTGTTCAACGAGACCCTTCCGGTGGACTACGCCTTCGTCGACAAGACCGTCGACCGGAAGGTGCTCTCGGCGATCGTCAACGACCTCGCCGAGCGGTACCCGAAGGTTCAGGTGGCCGCGACCCTCGACGCGCTCAAGGAGGCCGGATTCCACTGGGCCACCCGTTCGGGGACCACGGTGGCGATCTCCGATGTCGCCTCCCCGCCGAACAAGCAGGCGATCCTGGAGACGCATGAGGCCAAGGCCGCGAAGGTGCAGGCCCAGTACGAGCGGGGCCTGATCACTGACGATGAGCGACGCCAGGAACTCATCGAGATCTGGACCCAGGCCACCGACGCCGTGGCGAAGGACCTCGAAGGTGCGATGACGTCGGAGAACACGATCCACCGGATGGTGGTGTCCGGCGCCCGGGGTAACTGGATCCAGATGCGCCAGCTCGCCGGGATGCGCGGACTCATGGCGAACCCGAAGGGTGAGATCATCCCGCGGCCGGTGAAGTCGAGCTTCCGCGAGGGCCTGTCCGTGCTGGAGTTCTTCATCTCCACGCACGGTGCCCGCAAGGGTCTCGCCGACACCGCGTTGCGCACCGCGGACTCCGGGTACCTCACCCGGCGGCTGGTCGACGTCGCCCAGGACGTCATCATCCGCGAGGAGGACTGCGGAACCGACCGCGGGTTGCTCATGCCGATCGCGGTGCGCCAGGCAGACGGTACGCTGCGCCGCCACGACGACGTCGAGACCAGCGTGTACGCGCGGTCCACAGCCCAGGACGTCGTCGTGGACGGGGAGGTCGTCCTGCCCGCCGGTACCGACCTCGGTGACGTGAGCATCAACATGCTCATCTCCCACGGGGTCAGCGAGATCAAGGTGCGCTCGGTGCTCACCTGCGACTCCCGGGTCGGCACCTGCGCCATGTGCTACGGGCGTTCCCTGGCCGCAGGCAAGCTCGTCGACATCGGCGAGGCGGTCGGCATCATCGCCGCCCAGTCCATCGGTGAGCCGGGCACGCAGCTGACCATGCGGACCTTCCACACCGGTGGTGTCGCCGGTGGTGACATCACGCACGGTCTGCCCCGGGTCCAGGAACTGTTCGAGGCGCGCACCCCCAAGGGTGTCGCCCCGATCTCGGAGTCCGCGGGGCGGGTGCAGATCGAGGAAACCGACCGGGCCCGTAAGATCATCGTCGTTCCCGACGACGGTTCCGAGGAGACCGCCTACCCGGTGTCCAAACGGGCCCGGCTGCTCGTCGAGGAAGGCGGGCACGTCGAGGTCGGCGAGAAGCTCGTGTACGGGGCCGTCGACCCCAAGCAGGTGCTGCGCATCCTCGGCCCCAGGGCGGTCCAGGTGCACCTCGTCGACGAGGTCCAGGAGGTGTACCGCAGCCAGGGCGTGTCGATCCACGACAAGCACATCGAGGTGATCGTCCGGCAGATGCTCAAGCGGGTCACCATCATCGAGTCCGGGGACGCCGAGCTGCTGCCCGGTGAGCTCGTCGAACGGTCCCGGTTCGAGGAGGAGAACCGCCGGGTTGTCGCCGAGGGGGGAACCCCTGCCTCGGGGCGTCCGGAGCTGATGGGGATCACCAAGGCGTCGCTGGCCACGGAATCGTGGCTGTCGGCGGCCTCCTTCCAGGAGACCACCCGGGTGCTCACCGATGCGGCGATCAACGGCAAGCGTGACCCGTTGCTGGGCCTGAAGGAGAACGTCATCATCGGCAAGCTGATCCCGGCCGGTACGGGGTTGCCCCGCTACCGCAACATCCGGGTGGAGCCGACCGAGGAGGCGAAGGCAGCGATGTACACGATGCCCGGTTACGAGGAGGTCGACTACGGCCACTTCGGCGCCGGCAGCGGTGCTGCGGTGCCCCTGGAAGAGTTCGACCTCGGCCGTTTCGACCGGTGACCGTCAACCGGTGAACGTGGTAGGTCCGGCCGTGCTCGGTGGGCACCATTGCGGTGCCCGCCGGGTCCGGCCGGCCCCGGCCCGGGGCCGGGGGAACTCGTTTTGACGCTCTGAGCGGCGGCCGGGTAATCTCGTCCTCCGTGCCCGGGTATCCGGGCCGTCCTGCGTGCGTGACGACGCGGATCGGGAAGTGGCGGATCCGCTACGAGACGGCGACGCACGACCTCCATCCCGGATCGGATGTCGATCGGGGCTGGTGGCAGGGGAGGCGACACGCCCGACCCCGGGGGGCGGAGGGGCGGGTCCTGGCCCAGCACCACGGGACAGACAGATTTGAACAGCAGTGAACGTCAGCACGACAAACCGCGAGAGACTTTCGGAGAACCGGTGCCCACGATCCAGCAGCTGGTCCGCAAGGGCCGCCAGGACAAGGTCGGCAAGACCAAGACGCCTGCGCTCAAGGGGAGCCCGCAGCGCCGGGGCGTGTGCACTCGCGTCTACACGACGACCCCGAAGAAGCCGAACTCGGCGCTGCGGAAGGTTGCCCGGGTGCGACTGACCAGCCAGATCGAGGTCACGGCGTACATCCCCGGCGT
>JARRQM010000021.1:0-9729 GCA_037381765.1 Kineosporiaceae bacterium | reverse complement strand
CCCCGGCGTGGGGCACAACCTGCAGGAGCACTCGATCGTGCTGGTGCGCGGTGGCCGGGTGAAGGACCTTCCCGGGGTCCGGTACAAGATCATCCGTGGTTCGCTGGACACCCAGGGTGTGAAGAACCGGAAGCAGGCGCGCAGCCGCTACGGTGCGAAGAAGGAGAAGGGCTGATGCCTCGCAAGGGTCCCGCGCCCAAGCGCCCGCTCATCGTCGACCCCGTTTACGGGTCGCCGCTGGTTACCCAGCTGGTGAACAAGGTGCTTCTGGACGGCAAGAAGTCGGTCGCCGAGCGGATCCTCTTCTACACGGGGATCAACTACAAGATCGGCGAGGTCCACGACGGCGCCGCGACCATGGACTGGATGGAGCAGGAGCAGGAACGCGGCATCACCATCACCTCCGCCGCGACCACCTGTTTCTGGCAGGGCGCCCAGATCAACCTGATCGACACCCCCGGGCACGTCGACTTCACCGTCGAAGTGGAGCGCAACCTGCGGGTGCTCGACGGCGCGGTCGCCGTCTTCGACGGTAAGGAGGGTGTCGAGCCCCAGTCCGAGACGGTGTGGCGGCAGGCGGACAAGTACAACGTCCCGCGGATCTGCTTCGTCAACAAGATGGACAAGCTCGGTGCCGATTTCTACTTCACCGTGCGCACCATCGAGGAGCGTCTGGGCGCGAAGCCGTTGGTGCTCCAGCTGCCGATCGGTGCGGAGAGCAGCTTCGAAGGGGTCGTCGACCTGATCGGGATGCGCGCGCTGATCTGGCGCGGGGACACCGGTAAGGGTGAGGCCTACGAGGTTGAGGAGATCCCGGCCGATCTCCGGGAGAAGGCCGAGGAGTACCGGCACGTGCTGCTGGAGACCGTGGCCGAGTCCGATGAGGCGCTGCTGGAGAAGTACCTCGGTGGTGAGGAGCTCACCGCCGAGGAGATCACGGGCGGGGTGCGTCGGCTCACCATCGCCAGCGAGCTCTACCCGGTGCTCTGCGGCTCGGCGTTCAAGAACAAGGGTGTCCAGCCCATGCTCGACGCCGTCCTCGCCTACCTGCCCTCCCCCCTCGATGTCCCGGATGTCGAGGGGCATGAGGTGGGCGAGGAGAGCAAGGTGCTCACCCGGAAGGCTTCCGACACCGACCCGTTCTCGGCCCTCGCCTTCAAGATTGCCGCCCACCCGTTCTTCGGCAAGCTCACGTACATCCGGGTCTATTCCGGGCGGGTCGCCAGCGGCGCCCAGGTCGTGAACGCGAGTAAGGGCCGCAAGGAGCGCATCGGGAAGATCTTCCAGATGCACTCCAACAAGGAGAACCCGGTGGAGGAGGCCTCGGCGGGGCACATCTACGCGGTGATCGGTCTGAAGGACACGACCACCGGCGAAACCCTGGCCGACATCGCCAAACCGGTCGTGCTCGAATCGATGACCTTCCCCGAACCGGTCATCTCCGTGGCGATCGAGCCGAAGACCAAGAGCGACCAGGAGAAGCTGTCCACGGCGATCCAGAAGCTCGCCGAGGAGGACCCGACCTTCCAGGTCCAGCTCGATGAGGAGACCGGCCAGACCATCATCAAGGGGATGGGCGAGCTACACCTCGACATCCTCGTCGACCGGATGCGCCGGGAGTTCAAGGTCGAGGCCAACGTGGGCAAGCCCCAGGTGGCCTACCGGGAGACGATCCGGCGGACGGTGGAGAAGTACGACTACACCCACAAGAAGCAGACCGGTGGGTCGGGTCAGTACGCGAAGGTGCAGATCTCCCTGGAGCCGCTGGACACCTCAGGCGGCACCTTCTACGAGTTCGCCAACAAGGTCACCGGTGGGCGGGTGCCGCGGGAGTACATCCCGAGCGTGGATCACGGCATCCAGGACGCCATGCAGTTCGGTATCCTCGCCGGCTACCCGCTCGTCGGCATCAAGGCCACCCTGCTCGACGGACAGGCCCACGACGTCGACTCCTCAGAGATGGCCTTCAAGGTCGCCGGCTCAATGGCTCTGAAGGAGGCGGCACGTCGGGCGGATCCTGCTCTGCTCGAACCCATGATGGCCGTCGAGGTGCGTACCCCCGAGTCCTACATGGGGGATGTGATCGGCGACCTCAACTCCCGGCGTGGACAGATCCAGGCCATGGAGGACATCAGCGGGGCGAAGGTGATTCGTGCCCTCGTCCCGCTCTCGGAGATGTTCGGCTACGTCGGGGACCTGCGCAGCAAGACGCAGGGACGGGCCGTGTACACCATGCAGTTCGACTCCTACGCCGAGGTTCCGCGGAACGTCGCGGAGGAGATCGTGAAGAAGGCACGCGGCGAGTAAATCCGCTCCCGCTCACCCAGCGACAGCACCATCCGACAGTCCAACAGGAGGATCCCGTGGCAAGGGCGAAGTTCGAGCGGACTAAGCCGCATGTCAACATCGGCACCATCGGGCACATCGACCACGGCAAGACGACGCTCACCGCGGCGATCACCAAGGTGCTGCACGACAAGCTTCCAGATGTGAACCCGTTCACGCCGTTCGATGAGATTGACAAGGCTCCCGAGGAGCGGCAGCGCGGTATCACCATCACGATCGCGCACGTCGAGTACCAGACCGAGGGTCGGCACTACGCACACGTCGACTGCCCCGGGCACGCCGACTACATCAAGAACATGATTACCGGCGCCGCGCAGATGGACGGGGCGATCCTGGTCGTCGCGGCCACTGACGGCCCGATGCCGCAGACCAAGGAGCACGTGCTGCTGGCCCGTCAGGTCGGCGTGCCCTACATCGTGGTCGCGCTGAACAAGGCGGACATGGTCGACGACGAGGAGATCCTCGAACTCGTCGAGATGGAGGTCCGCGAGCTGCTGTCCTCCTACGAGTTCCCCGGCGACGACGTGCCGGTGGTGCGCGTCTCCGCGCTCAAGGCGCTTGAGGGCGACCCGGAGTGGGGCGACAAGCTGATGGAGCTCATGGAGGCCGTGGACTCCTCGGTTCCGGAGCCGGTGCGGGACACCGACCAGCCGTTCCTCATGCCGATTGAGGACGTGTTCACCATCACCGGTCGCGGCACCGTGGTCACCGGCAAGGTCGAGCGAGGCGTCCTCAAGGTCAACGAGACCGTCGACATCGTCGGCATCAAGCCGGAGAAGCAGACCACGACGGTCACCGCGATCGAGATGTTCCGCAAGACCCTCGACGAGGCCATCGCCGGGGAGAACTGCGGCCTGCTGCTGCGCGGTATCAAGCGTGAGGAGGTCGAGCGCGGTCAGGTCATCATCAAGCCGGGCACGATCACCCCGCACACCGAGTTCGAGGCACAGGTCTACATCCTGACCAAGGATGAGGGCGGTCGGCACACGCCCTTCTACGACAACTACCGTCCGCAGTTCTACTTCCGGACCACTGACGTCACCGGTGTGGTTCACCTGCCCGAGGGCACCGAGATGGTGATGCCCGGGGACAACACGGAGATGCGGGTGGAACTCATCCAGCCCATCGCGATGGAGGAGGGTCTGCTCTTCGCCATCCGTGAGGGCAGCAAGACCGTCGGTTCCGGCCGGGTCACCAAGATCATCAAGTGACCTTCCGGGGAGGGTCCGCCCGGTGCGGGCGGGCTCTCCCCGATAGGGCCGCCATCAGCGCGTCGACCAGTAGCACCGGATTGGTCAAAGGCGATAGCGGTCTGGCAGACTAGACAAGTTGCTCGGCGAGGGTCGGGCTCGCGAAACCGCCGGGTGGGCGGGGGCGCGGGTGGCCCGCCGGGGTCCGGTGACACACCGGGCCGATGACACCAGATGAGGGCGTGCTCCCGACTCCGCCATGTCACGGAGTGCGACACGCCCGACCTCGGGGGTCGGAGGTGCCGGACGTTGAACAGCAGCGGTATGCCCATGAGAGAGAGCTGAAGCGTTGCCATGGCGGGACAGAAGATCCGCATCCGGCTGAAGGCCTACGACCACGAGGTCATTGACAGCTCGGCGCGCAAGATCGTCGACACCGTGGTCCGTACCGGTGCCACCGTGGCCGGTCCCGTGCCGCTGCCGACCGAGAAGAACGTCTTCTGCGTTATCCGGTCGCCGCACAAGTACAAGGACAGCCGCGAGCACTTCGAGATGCGCACCCACAAGCGGCTCATCGACATCATCAACCCCACGCCGAAGACCGTCGACTCGCTCATGCGTCTCGACCTCCCGGCTGGGGTCGACATCGAGATCAAGCTCTGAGGCCACGTCCATGAACAAGCAGGTGAAGGACTCCATCAAGGGTCTGCTCGGGGAGAAGTTGGGCATGACCCAGGTCTGGGACGCCACGGGCCGGCTGGTGCCGGTGACCGTCGTCCAGGCCGGACCGTGCGTGGTGACCCAGGTGCGCACCACCGAGAAGGACGGCTACGACGCCGTCCAGCTCGGCTACGGGGCCATCGACCCTCGCAAGGTCAACCAGCCCACGACCGGCCATTTCGCCGCCGCCGGGGCCACCCCGCGACGCCACCTCGTTGAGGTGCGTACCGCGGACGCCGGTGCCTACGAGGCCGGTCAGGAACTCGCCGCCGACACCTTCGAGGCCGGCCAGACCGTCGACGTCGTCGGTCGCACCAAGGGCAAGGGCACCGCCGGTGTGATGAAGCGACACGGCTTCGGCGGGCTCGGCGCCGCCCACGGCACCCAGCGCAAGCACCGCTCCCCGGGTTCGATCGGCGCCTGCGCCACCCCGGGGCGCGTCTTCAAGGGGCTGCGAATGGCGGGGCGGATGGGCGCCGTCCGGCAGACCACCCAGAACCTCACCGTGCACGCGGTCGACGTCGAGCGGGGGTTGCTGCTCATCAAGGGCGCGGTTCCCGGTCCGCGCGGCTCCGTCGTGCTCGTCAAGACCGCAGCGAAGGGAGCCTGAGCCGATGGCCAGCACTTCGGCGATGTCCGGGGCAACCGTGGACGTGCTCGACGCCGACGGGGAGAAGGCCGGCAGCGTCGTCCTGCCGGGCGAGGTCTTCGACGTCCAGGCGAACGTGCCGCTGATCCACCAGGTCGTCGTGGCCCAGCTGGCCGCGGCGCGGCAGGGCACCCACGCGACCAAGACCCGCGGGCAGGTCCGCGGCGGCGGGCGCAAGCCGTACAAGCAGAAGGGCACCGGTCGGGCCCGTCAGGGATCGACCCGGGCACCTCAGTTCACCGGCGGCGGTGTCGTGCACGGTCCCGTGCCGCGGGACTACGCCCAGCGGACCCCGAAGAAGATGAAGGCCGCCGCCCTGCGCGGGGCCCTGTCCGACCGGGCCCGGCACGGACGGGTGCACGTGGTCAGCGCGCTGGTCGAAGGGGACACCCCGTCCACGCGGACTGCGGTCGAGGCCCTGGAGCGGATCAGTGAGCGGCCCAACCTGCTCGTCGTGCTATCCCGCGAGGACGTGCTCACCTGGCGGTCCCTGCGCAACGCGGCCCAGGTGCACCTGCTCATGGCTGACCAGCTGAACACCTACGACGTGCTGTGCAGCGACGATGTCATCTTCACCGAGGACGCCCTCGCCGAGTTCCTGGCCGGCCCGCGAACCGGCCGTACGGTCACTGCGGTCGCCACGGAGACTGAGGGCGCCGAGGCCGTCGCCGGCACCGACGACGACGCCGAGGAGGCCGCGAAGTGAGCACCACCGGGCACATCCACCGCGACCCGCGGGACATCCTGCTGGCACCGGTGGTGTCGGAGAAGAGTTACGGCCTGCTGGACGAGAACAAGTACACGTTCATCGTCGACCCGCGGGCGAACAAGACCGAGATCAAGATCGCCGTGGAACAGGTTTTCGGCGTGAAGGTGGCGGCGGTCAACACCCTGAACCGCGAAGGCAAGCGCCGTCGCACCCGGTTCGGGACGGGGCAGCGGAAGAGCACCAAACGGGCCGTCGTCACGCTGCGGGACGGCACCATCGACATCTTCGGCGGCCCGGTCGCCTGAGGGCGGCGCACCGGTCGAGGAACGGACGCGAGGACTAAGGGCAATGGGAATCCGCAAGTACAAGCCGACGACACCGGGCCGGCGTGGCTCGTCGGTCGCCGACTTCGTCGAGGTCACGCGGTCGGAGCCGGAGAAGTCGCTGGTCCGCCCCCTGAGCAAGAAGGGCGGCCGGAACAACACGGGTCGGGTGACCACACGTCACCAGGGCGGCGGGCATAAGCGCGCCTACCGGCTCATCGACTTCCGGCGTCACGACAAGGACGGGGTGCCGGCCACGGTCGCGCACATCGAGTACGACCCGAACCGGACCGCCCGGATCGCGCTGCTGCACTACCAGGACGGCGAGAAGCGCTACATCCTCGCGCCGACCAAGCTGCGTCAGGGCGACCGGATCGAGAACGGCCCCGGAGCCGACATCAAGCCGGGGAACAACCTGCCGCTGCGCAACATCCCGGTCGGCACCGTCGTGCACGCGATCGAGCTGCGGCCCGGTGGCGGGGCGAAGATCGCCCGATCTGCCGGTGCCTCGGTGCAGCTCGTCGCCAAGGAAGGCCGGTTCGCCCAGCTGCGGATGCCCTCCGGGGAGATCCGCAATGTCGACGTGCGCTGCCGGGCCACCGTTGGTGAGGTCGGCAACGCCGAGCAGTCGAACATCAGCTGGGGCAAGGCCGGCCGGATGCGCTGGAAGGGTAAGCGCCCCTCGGTCCGCGGCGTCGCGATGAACCCGATCGATCACCCGCATGGTGGCGGTGAGGGGAAGACCTCCGGAGGCCGACACCCGGTCAGCCCGTGGGGTCGCCCCGAAGGCCGGACCCGCCGGCCGAACAAGGCCAGCGACAAGCTCATCGTCCGCCGTCGTCGCACCGGCAAGAAGCGCTGATAGGAGCCCTGGACAATGCCGCGCAGTCTGAAGAAGGGTCCCTTCGTCGACGACCACCTGATGAAGAAGGTGGAGGCCCAGAACGACAAGGGGACGAAGAACGTCATCCGGACCTGGTCCCGTCGCTCGATGATCGTGCCGGAGATGCTCGGGCACACCCTGGCCGTGCACGACGGACGCAAGCACGTCCCGGTCTTCGTCACCGAGTCGATGATCGGTCACAAGCTCGGCGAGTTCGCTCCCACCCGTACGTTCCGGGGACACGAGAAGGACGACCGTAAGGGTCGTCGCCGCTGAGCCGGCGAGAGCAGAAGGTAGGGAAACAGCGATGGAAGCCAAGGCGCAGGCGCGGTATATCCGTGTCACGCCCCGGAAGGCCCGCCGCGTCGTCGACCTGATCCGTGGCAGGCAGGCGACCGAGGCGGTGGCGGTGCTCCAGTTCGCCCCGCAGGCTGCCAGCGAGCCGGTCCGCAAGGTCGTCGAGAGCGCGATCGCCAACGCCCGGGTGAAGGCCGAGAAGGGCTCCGAACCGTTCGACGAGCGGACCCTCGTGATCAACGAGGCCTTCGTCGACGAAGGCCCGACGATGAAGCGGTTCCGCCCGCGGGCCCAGGGCAGGGCCTACCGGATCAACAAGCGGACCAGTCACATCACCGTGGTCGTGGCCCAGCCGGAGGATCTCGCCGAGATCGAGGACGAACCCCGCCGTCCGCGGCGCGGTCGTGCCGGCGCCCGGAAGGTGGCGGACCCCGCACCGGTCACCGACGAGGTCGTCGAGGAGATCACCGAGGCCGCCGACGAGGAGCCGGCGACCGAGGACGCTCCCGCGACCGGGACGGATTCCGGGAAGAAGGCCCCGGCCAAGAAGGCCGCGGTGAAGAAGGCATCGGCCAAGAAGACCGGCGCCGACAAGGACGAGTCCGATCAGGACGCCGCCGACACCGGGTCGGCCAGTGAGAAGGGGAGGACCCGCTAGTGGGCCAGAAGGTCAACCCGCACGGGTTCCGCCTGGGCGTCACCACCGACCACAAGAGCCGGTGGTTCGCCGACAGCACCAAGCCGGGACAGCGCTACCGGGACTACGTCAAGGAGGACGTGGCGATCCGGAAGCTCATGTCCAAAGGCATGGAGCGGGCCGGGATCAGCAAGGTGGAGATCGAGCGCACCCGCGACCGGGTGCGGGTCGACATCCACACCGCCCGCCCCGGCATCGTCATCGGCCGGCGCGGTGCCGAGGCCGAGCGGCTGCGCGGTGAGCTGGAGAAGCTCACCGGCAAGCAGGTGCAGCTGAACATCCTCGAGGTGAAGAACTCCGAGGTCGACGCGCAGCTGGTGGCCCAGGGCATCGCCGAGCAGCTGGCCAGCCGGGTGTCCTTCCGGCGCGCCATGCGCAAGGGCATGCAGTCCTCGCTGCGGGCCGGTGCCAAGGGCATCCGGGTGCAGTGCTCGGGTCGTCTCGGTGGTGCCGAGATGAGCCGGTCGGAGTTCTACCGCGAGGGACGGGTGCCCCTGCACACCCTCAGGGCGAACATCGACTACGGGTTCTACGAGGCACGCACCACCTTCGGCCGGATCGGCGTGAAGGTGTGGATCTACAAGGGTGACATCACCAGTCGCGAACTCGCCCGGGAGCAGGCCGCCGCGGCGCCGCGTTCCTCGCGGCGCGACGGCGGACGCGACGGTGGTCGCGGCGGGCGTCCCCCGCGCCGTCGCCAGCAGGAGCAGCAGGCCGAGGCCGCCGTGGCGAGTACGCCACCGGCCGAGTCCGCTGCCACGGGTGAGCCGAGCAAGGGAACGGAGGCCTGAGCCATGCTCATCCCTCGGCGGGTCAAGCACCGCAAACAGCACCACCCCGGCCGCTCCGGTATGGCCAAGGGTGGGACCACGGTGTCGTTCGGTGAATGGGGCATTCAGGCCCTCGAACCGGCCTACGTCACCAACCGGCAGATCGAGTCCGCCCGTATCGCCATCACCCGGCATATCCGTCGTGGCGGCAAGGTGTGGATCAACATCTACCCCGACCGCCCGCTCACGAAGAAGCCCGCGGAGACCCGGATGGGTTCCGGTAAGGGTTCTCCGGAGTGGTGGATCGCGAACGTCAAGCCGGGTCGGGTGATGTTCGAGCTGTCGTTCCCCAACGAGAAGGTGGCCAAGGACGCGCTCACCCGCGCGATCCACAAGCTGCCGATGAAGTGCCGGATTGTCCGGCGCGAGGGCGGTGAGTCGTGATGGCGGTCGGTTCCAAGGACCTGGCCCCCTCCCAGCTTCGCTCCTTCGACGATGAGCGGCTCGCGGATGAGCTGCGCAAGGCGAAGGAAGAGCTGTTCAACCTGAGGTTCCAGTCGGCCACCGGACAGCTGGAGAGCCACGGGCGGCTGCGCGCCGTGCGCCGCGACATCGCCCGGATCTACACGATCATGCGCGAGCGTGAGCTCGGCATCACCTCCGGGCCGGAAGCGTGAGCGAGATGAGCGAGAAGGCAGCTGTGAGCGAGACCGACGCCCCGACCGAGGCCGCCCGCGGGTATCGCAAGACCCGGCGTGGCTACGTGGTCGGCGACAAGATGGACAAGACCGTCGTCGTCGCCGTGGAGGACCGGGTCAAGCACCCGCTCTACGGCAAGGTTCTGCGACGGACCAACAAGGTCAAGGCGCATGACGAGGCGAACTCCGCCGGCGTCGGCGACCTCGTCCTCATCATGGAGACCCGCCCGCTGTCGGCGACCAAGCGCTGGCGCCTGGTGGAGATCCTCGAGAAGGCCAAGTAACCATCCAGTTCCGTCAGGCTCCTTTGAGAGAACCGACGCGACGAACGGAGAAGTTGACGTGATCCAGCAGGAGTCGCGCCTGAGGGTTGCCGACAACACGGGTGCCAAGGAGATCTTGTGCATCCGGGTTCTCGGCGGCTCCGGGCGCCGATACGCGGGTATC
>JARRQM010000020.1:0-11621 GCA_037381765.1 Kineosporiaceae bacterium | reverse complement strand
CCGGGAGCGGCTCCCCGGTCCCCGTCTCGGTACGTCGGGGCCTGCCGTTACCCGGCTGGATCGGCCCGCTGGACCTGGTCGTCGCCGTGTCCATGTCCGGGCGGGCCCCCGGGCCGCTCGGACTCGCCGCGGAGGCGGCCCGGCGTGGTGCCCGCCTGCTCACCGTCGGACAGTCGGGGTCCCCGCTGGCCGAGGTGGCGCTGCGCACCGCCGGGGTGCACGTCCCGGTCACCCCGGCGGACACCCCGGCGTCCCGGGCATCCCGCCTCGCCTTCTGGTCGCTGCTCACCCCGGTCCTCCTGGCCGCCCACGAGATGGGGATCGTCGACACCTCACCGGCGGTCCTCGACCGGGTCGCGGACCGGCTGGACACCCACGCGGCGTCCTTCCGACCCGCCTCGGAGGCGTTCGTCAACCCGGCGAAGAACCTTGCCCTCGACCTGGCCGGATCCATCCCGGTGCTGCTCGGCGACGGGGACGTGACCGGGGTGGCGGCGACCCGGGCGGTGGCGATGCTGGCCCGGACGGCCCGTATCCCGGCGATGCGCGGTGCCCTACCGGACGACGCCGGTGATGTCGTCGCCACGTTCGGCGGGCCGTTCGCCGCGACCGGTGGCGGCGACGTGTTCGCCGACCCGTACCTCGACGGGGCCGGCGACGCCCGGCTGCGGCTGCTCCTGCTGCGTGACGCCGTCCCCACGGTGCAGCGCCCGGACGGGGCGTGGCTGGAGACTTCCCGGACCGCCGACGCCGTCCGGGTCACCGCCCAGGAGGCGGGGGTGCGGGTCGGGGAGCTGGCCGCGCAGCCCGGACACCCCCTGGAACGACTGGCCGACCTGGTCGCGCTCACCGACTTCACTGCCGTGTACCTTGCGCTTGCCTCCGGACTGGACCCGTTGACCTCGCCGCATGTGGCGGATCTGCGGGACCGGACCCGCTGAGCCGGTACCCGTCGGCGTGGCGGGTGCCGGTGTCGCAGCGGTCGGGCGGCAAGCGTGGGGAAGGTGACGGTGTGGCAGCCGGTCACGGCGGAGGAACGGACGGATCGGGCCGGCGACGGGATCCCGAACCGGCGAGGCTGAACCAGCGGAACCGAACCAGCAGAACCGAACCAGCAGAACTGAACCATTGACCAGAACTGAAGGACCGGTACCGACGAGACCGATCGGGCGAGACCGATCGGACGAGACAAGGAGAGGTTGATGTCCCACGAGGGGGGGACCCGGGCGATCCTCGCGGCGCTGGCCGCGAACCTCGGGATCGCGGTAACGAAGTTCCTCGCGTTCGGGTTGACCCGGTCGAGTTCCATGCTCGCCGAGTCAATTCACTCGCTCGCGGATTCCGGGAACCAGTTGCTCCTGCTCATCGGCGGGCACCGGGCGTCGAAGAAGGCGACTCCGGAGCATCCGTTCGGGTACGGCCGGGAACGGTACGTCTACGGGTTCGTCGTCTCCATCGTCTTGTTCGTGGTCGGCGGCCTGTTCGCGCTGTACGAGGCCTGGCACAAGTGGCAGCACCCGGAACCGATCGAAAGTTGGCACTGGGTTCCCGTGGTCGTTCTCTTCGTCGCGATCGGGCTCGAAGGGTTCTCGTTCCGGACGGCCGTGGGGGAGTCGAACCGTTCCCGGGGTCGGCGTAGCTGGGTGACGTTCATCCGTACCGCCAAGGCACCTGAGCTGCCGGTCGTCCTCCTGGAGGACAGTGCGGCACTGCTCGGGCTGGTGTTCGCGCTCTTCGGTGTCGGGATGACGTTGGTCACCGAGAACGGTCGGTGGGACGCGGCAGGTACGGCGATGATCGGGGTCCTGCTCGTCCTCGTCGCCACCGTGCTCGCCTTCGAGATGAAGTCCCTGCTCATCGGGGAGGCGGCGAAACCGGAGGACGTCGCGGCGATCTCCCGGGCGCTCGTCGGGGACGGGGTCGAACGAATCATCCACATGAAGACGCTGCACCTGGGCCCGGAGGAGCTGTTGGTCGCCGCGAAGATCGCGGTGGACGCCACGGAGTCGGCTGTCGAGGTGGCCGAGGCGATCGACGCCGCGGAGCGGCGGGTCCGTGAGGCCGTGCCGATCGCTCAGCTCATCTACCTCGAACCGGATATCGACCGGGTCGCGGCGAAGGTCGAACAGGCGTAGCCGGTCCCGCGGGGGCCGGCCCCGCGGGGGCAGGTCCGGAGTCAGGTCCGGAGCCAGGTCTGGTTGTGCTGGATCCGGCACCCCGGACCTGGTGAACCGGTTCGGGTTCCCGCTCGGGGCGGTACGGGAGACGATCGCGGGGAAACCCCCGGGTGTCCCTGTTCGGTGCGTGCCTGAGAGGCCGGGGACCGGCCGGTCGTGGCAGAGTCGAACCTGTCCACGAGGCGGGGTCGTACCCGCGGGGCCGGCGACCGGTGCCGGTGGGGGAGGAACGACGGTGAGCGGTGTGCTGGACGGGCTGCATTCGGTACCGCCGACCGTCGCCTATCTGGTGATCTTCCTGCTCGTCTTCGGGGAAGCGGCGGTGTTCGTCGGTTTCGTCCTGCCCGGTGAGACCGCCGTCGTGCTCGGCGGCGTGCTCGCATCCCAGCACGATCTCCGTCTCGGGCCGCTGATCGCTCTCGTCGTCGTCGCGGCCGTCCTCGGCGACTCCGTCGGCTACGAGGTGGGACGGCATTTCGGGGACCGGCTGCTCGGCTGGCGGCGGTTGCGGCGGCACGGGAAACGACTCGACGGTGCCCGGGACTACTTGCGTGATCGTGGCGCGTATGCGGTGTTCCTCGGCCGTTGGACGGCGTTCCTGCGGGCGGCCATGCCGGGCCTGGCCGGGGCGAGCCGGATGCCGTACCGGAGGTTCCTCGCCTGGAACGCGGTCGGCGGCCTCGTCTGGGGGGTGACCTTCAGCCTCGTCGGCTACCTGTCCGGGGCGTCCTACCACTTGGTGGAGCGTCGTCTGGGGACGGCCAGCGCCGGGGTGAGCCTCGTCATCGTGCTCGGGGTCCTGCTGGGGTGGCACTGGCGTCGGCGCCGGGAACGGAACAGTGAGGCGGAAGACGGTTCGTCCGGGGCGTCGCCGGAAGCCCCACCTGGGAACGCGACCCGGGACGGCACACCCCGCAACGACACGTCGGTCGGGTAACGGGCGGGCCCCGGACGGCAACCTCGTCCGGGCGCCTGTCCCGTTCGCGTGCTTGCCCACGTCCGGCCCACCGGCCCGTCTGGTCGGGACGGGGAGCGCCGGGATGTGGTTCCTCGGGCCCGCCCCGCTCCGGGTCGGGAACCGTGCCTGCGGACCGGAGGGGGACAGCTGGTCGGCCGGTCAGCCGGGTCAGCCGGTGAGCAGGAGGTGTGCGGCGTAGCCGAGGACGGCCGTGTAGCCGGCGACCGAGAGAGCCGGACGGGCCCAGTCGGGCAGTCTGGTCCCCGCGGCTGCGCCGATGCCCGTGAGGGTGAGTGCCCAGCCCCACGAGGCCAGGAAGACCCCGGCGGCGAAGGCCGCCGCGGCGGCCGTGCCCCGCACGATCCCGCCCAGAGCCGCGGCGAGGGCGAGGAAGTAGACCGCGGTGAGCGGGTTCACCGCGGTGAGGGCGACGAACCGGGCGAGGACCCGCGCCGGACCCGGTCCCGGACCTCGGCCTGCCCCTGGGCCGCCGTCCGGCTCCGACGCCGGACCTGGACCACCGTCCGGCTCGGACCCGGGGGTGCTCGGGCGTCCGCCTCCGGGGCTGTCACCGTCGGCTGGGTCGTCGGGAACGGCGTCGAGTACCGGGTCCGTCGCGGCGGCGACGTCGGGTGCGGGTGAGCTGCGCAGTCCGGCCAGCCCCCAGACGGCGACAGAGGTGAGTACCCCGGCCCCGAGCACATGCACCGTTCGGGTGTGCGCGGTGAGCGGTCCGGCGACGATCGTTCCCGCGGTGAGGGCGAGCACGACGTACCCGAGGTCGACGAGTGCGACTCCGGTGGCTCCCGCCGCCGCGACCCGCCAGCCCCGGGTCAGGCCCTCATGGAGGAGCAGCACGCCGATCGCCCCGAGCGGGAGGGCCACGGCGAGCCCGGCGCCCACGCCGTGGACGAGGGCGGGGAACACCGGGGAGGCGGACAGGGGGTGCACCGGCACACCGTGGCAGACCCGGTGGGGGGAGTCGACCTGATATCCCGGTAGGTCGGAAAGCCCGGTCGTGGCGCGGGCCGGCCCCGCGGAATTGCTACCGTGGTCGTTGCTCCGGCGTTGGTGATGCCGCAGGCCCAGAGGGGCCGCGCCGGGTCGCGTGCAGTCGGCGGGCCGTGCCCGTCGTCTCGGGGTCGCGTCCCTGCTGCCGCCACCCATCCCGAGCCCCGACCATTCCCCGGTCGGGCCCCAGCCGAGAGGGAATCATGACCGTTACTTCCGGGGCGCCCGTGCGGACGCCCGACTACAAGGTCGCCGACCTTGCCCTTGCCGAGTCCGGTCGGCACGAGATCCGGCTCGCCGAACACGAGATGCCCGGTCTCATGGCGCTGCGCGCCGAGTACGGCCCGAGTAAGCCGCTGGCCGGTGCCCGGATCACCGGGTCGCTGCACATGACCGTGCAGACCGCGGTGCTCATCGAGACCCTCGTCGAGCTCGGCGCGCAGGTGCGTTGGGCGTCCTGCAACATCTTCTCCACCCAGGACACCGCTGCCGCGGCCGTCGTCGTCGGTCCCACCGGTACGGTCGACGCCCCGCAGGGCGTCCCGGTGTACGCCTGGAAGGGGGAGACCCTTGAGGAGTACTGGTGGTGCACCGAGCTGGTGCTCACCTGGCCGGCCGACGCCGATGGGAACACCGGCCCGAACATGATCCTGGACGACGGCGGCGACGCCACCCTGCTGGTCCACAAGGGTGCGGAGTTCGAGGCCGCCGGGGCCGTCCCGGGTGACGCCGAGGACGACAGCGAGGAGTGGCGGGTCGTGCTCGGCCTGCTGCGCCGCACCCTGTCCGAGGACCCGAAGCGGTGGACGGGGCTGGCCGCCGGGATCATCGGGGTCACCGAGGAGACCACGACCGGGGTGCACCGGCTGTACGAGATGGAGCGCGACGGGACGCTGCTGTTCCCCGCGATCAACGTCAACGACTCGGTGACGAAGAGCAAGTTCGACAACAAGTACGGCTGCCGGCATTCCCTCGTCGACGGCATCAACCGGGCCACCGATGTGCTCATCGGCGGCAAGGTTGCCGTGGTCTGCGGGTACGGCGACGTCGGCAAGGGGTCGGCGGAGTCGCTGCGCGGGCAGGGCGCCCGGGTCATCGTCACCGAGATCGACCCGATCTGTGCGCTGCAGGCCGCCATGGACGGCTACCAGGTGGCCCGCCTCGACGACGTCGTCGGCACCGCCGACATTTTCGTCACCGCAACGGGTTGCCTCAACGTCATCACCGCCGCGCAGATGGCGTCGATGAAGGACAAGGCGATCGTCGGGAACATCGGCCACTTCGACAACGAGATCGACATGGCCGGGCTCGCGAAGATCCCCGGCGTCGTCAAGACCGAACTCAAGCCACAGGTTCACGAGTGGACCTTCCCGGCATCCGCGGACGGCCCCGAGCGTTCGATCATCGTGCTGTCCGAGGGGCGGCTGCTCAACCTCGGCAACGCCACCGGGCACCCGAGTTTCGTCATGTCGAACTCGTTCTCCAACCAGGTGATCGCCCAGGTCGAACTGTTCACCCGGACCTCGGCCTACCAGCGCAAGGTGCACGTGCTGCCCAAGCACCTCGACGAGAAGGTGGCCCGGCTGCACCTCGACGCCCTCGGGGTGGGCCTCACCGAGCTGACCGGGGAACAGGCCGACTACCTCGGTGTCCCGGTCTCGGGCCCGTTCAAGGCGGACCACTACCGGTACTGATTTCGGCCGGTACCGGCCGGTATCCGGCACCGGTCGCCACGTGGCATCGGGTATCCCCCGGTTCCGGGTGTCGCCGGTGCCGCCCAGGTCGGTCCGGGGTCCGTCGGGGGGCGCGCAGAATAGTGTCTGCGCACCCCCCGGTGGCGTCTCGAAAGAACGGTGCGGCCCGCGGCCTACCGGCCGACGTCCCCGCCGTGTCGCCAGATGACCGCGGTGACGTTGAGGCCGCCGTCGACTTGCCGGATGGCTTTCTCCAGTTCGTGCTGGCTCAGGTCCGCGTCCCACGGCTCGGTCGACGGGATCGGGCCCGTGCGGTAGCGGCGCAGCACCGGTAGGGCCCGGCGGTCCCCGATCTGTCCGAGCGCCCACACGGCCTCGTTGCGGGAGCGGGGGTCCTGGTTCTCGTCCTGCAGGAGCAGCAGGGACGCCTCGACGCAGCCCCCGCTGTACTGGTCGGTGGCCGACCGGCACTGTTCGCGGACCTGGTGGCCGATCACGAGGCCGATGCCGACGAAAGCCAGCGTGAGGATGCCGAGACCGGCGGAACCGAGATACAGGAACCACCGCAGGAGACGTCGGCCGTGCATCGGTCTCTCCTTCCCCTCGGGTGAGGTCGGGTATTGCCGGGGCTCGGACGCTGCCGGGGCGCCGGCTCGGGTCAGTCGCCGATCAGCCGGGTGCTCGCGGGGGACAGCGGTGAGGCGAGGGAGCGCCGTTGCAGCCTCGCCTGCCGGAGGGCGGCCTCCTGGTAGAGCCGGTTCAGGTCGCGCCGGTGCCGTTCGGCGAGGACCGCGGCGAGGAATCGTTCCGGGTGGGAACCCGCCGGGGGCGGTGGGGCGACGTAGCGGGCCACTTCGTTGGCAAGCCGGGTGCCGAGTTGGTAGCGGGATCCCTCGTGCAAGGTCGTCGTCCGGTTGAGGAACTGCCGGACGGCCAGGGCCAGCCGGTCGGGGAGCCGTCCGAGGTCCGCGCTGACCGCCCAGCCGGCGAGTTCGGCCGGCATCAGGACCGGCGGCTGGCCGCGCCCGACCCGGACCCGCACGACGTAGGTGCCGGCGAGCCGGTCGCCCAGCCGCTTGCCCCGCGGGTTCGTCAGGGAGCTGATCAAGGCGGTGGAGAAGAACAGCGGCGGCAGGTAGAACTCGAAGACCGAGACCAGTCCCCGGGTCAGGGCCTGCCGGAACCGGATCGGCCCGCCGTCGTCGCGGACCACCCGGAGACCGGCGGCGAACTTCCCGAGGGATCGCCCGCGGGTCAGGGTCTCGACGGCGACCGGAACACCGACGAGCAGCAGGACGGTCGAGACGAGGAGGAGGGCAGCGCCGAGCGCTTCGTCGAGCTGGGTGAAGGCGACGATGAGCACCCAGAACGTGAGGAACTGGGCGAGGAAGAGAACGAACAGGTCCAGGGACAGGGCGAGGGCCCGGGTGGCGAACGACGCGGGTGGCAGATCCAGCGCGACCGCCTCACCGGTGACCTGCTCATCCGGGAGGATGAGGGACTCTCCCCGGGGCTCGCTCACCCGCAGAGCCTAACGCCTCGCCGGCGGGGGCGCGGGACACCTGGTGGCCGGGGCCCCCGTAGTCTCTACTCCGTGGATCTCGACGCGTTCGTGGCCGTGCATTCGGCTGAGTGGCTCCGGTTGGAGCAGCTGAGTCGTCGGCGTCGGCTCTCCGGCGAGGAGGTCGACGAACTGGTCACGCTGTACCAGCGGGCCGCCACCCACCTGTCGGTGATCCGCACCGGCGACACCGACCCCGCCCTGGCGGCACGCCTGTCGAGCACGGTGGCCTCGGCCCGCTCCGCGATCGCCGGGGGCCACGAGCCGTTCTGGCGGGAGCTGACCCGACTGTTCCTCGTCTCGTTCCCCGCCGCGGTGTACCGCAGCCGGCGGTGGAGTATCGGCAGCGCCGTGGCGAGTCTCGTGGTTGCGGCCGTCGTCGGGTTCTGGGTGGCCTCGGACCCGGATGCGCTGGCCGCCCTGGGTACTGACGCGCAGTTGCGGCAGTACGCGGAGATCGACTTCGAGCACTACTACAGCGAGTTCGCGGCCACGAGTTTCGCCGCCCGGGTGTGGACGAACAATGCGTGGATCGCCGCCCAGTGCGTCGCGTTCGGGATCACCGGGGTCCTCGTCGTCTACGTCCTGTTCGTCAATGCCGTGGGCCTCGGTCAGGTGGCCGGTTTGATGGCCGCCTACGACCGGCTCGACCTGTTCTTCGCTCTCATCCTCCCGCACGGTCTGCTCGAACTCACCGCGGTGTTCGTGGCGGCGGGGGCCGGGTTGAAGCTGTTCTGGGCGTGGATCGACCCGGGGCCACGTTCCCGGGGGAGGGCTCTCGCCGAAGAGGGGCGGGCGATGATGACCGTGGCTCTCGGTCTGGTCGTCGTTCTCGGGGTTTCCGGGGTGATCGAGGCGTTCGTCACCCCCTCACCCCTGTCGACCTGGGCGCGGATCGGGATCGGTGTTCTCGCCTGGGGGTCTTTCCTCGGCTACGTCATCGTGTTCGGGCGGCGGGCCGCCCGGGCGGGGGAGACCGGGGATATGCGTCGTGAACTTACCGGGGACGTCGCCCCCGTCGCGGGCTGACCGGCCCTGACGGGACCGGCCGGCGGACGGTGCGGCTCCGGGCCGGTCCCGAGGACACGCTCCTACTCGCAGCCGATCCCGTCGTGGTCCCCGTCCAGCCGGTAGATGTCCTTGCCGACCACGATGACCGGGCCCTGGACGTAGGCGGGGCCGTTCCCTCCGCCACCCAGACAGTCGACGTCACTGGCGATGGGGACGCAGGCCCCGGTGTAGTTCGGGTCGCAGGACGGTTCCGGTTCCGGCTCGGGCGGGGCGCTCGTCCGGGTGGTGGCCCGGGTCGTGGCCTGGGTGGTCGGTGCCGCCGTCGAGGAACGGGGTTTCGTGCTGGGGGCGGCGGGTTCGGACGGTGACTGGGCTGCCCCGGTGGAGGCGGACGGGGATCCGGGGGCGGAACCGGAAGGCGATGTCGCGGCGGGGGACAGGGAGTTCCCGACCGGGGCGCCTGCGTCCACCGCCCCGGGGTCCGTCATCACTGCGGCGGCGATCAGGATGAGCAGGGTTACCGCCGCGCCCCCGATCGCGGCCCAGGCCCCGGCCCCGAGACGCCGCCCCGGCGAGCGGGGCCGGAGGGCGGTGGGGTCCGGTGGCACGGTGGGGACCTGTCGGGTGGCCGGGCCCGGCGGCCCGGGCGGGGAATCGACCCAGCGGGACTGCCCGGTGGCCGGGTCCACGTAGTACTGGCGTCCGGTTCGAGGATCGGTGTAGTACTCCACGAAACCTCCCTGATCGCTACGGGTGGTTTCGCTGAGGCTACTCTCCGCTGCTTGGTGGTGGGTGTGCTGCGGGTCCCCTGTCCGGCCGGGCGCCGGCCGCGCGCTCAGAGCCGCCCGGCGGCCTTGAGCGCGAGGTAGCGGTCGGACAGCTGCGGGGGCAGTTCCTCGGGGACAGCGTCGACGACTTCGACCCCCGCTCGGGCGAGTTCCGCGGTGAGCGCGGTGCGGTCGAGCCGGGCCCGTTCCGCAGCCGCGGCCCCGTACACGGCGTAGGAGTCTCCCCGTCCGGTGGCCATCGCCTGCACCTGCGGGTCGGCGACCGAGGCGAGTACCACCTGGTGGTGGCTTGCGCGTTGGTTGTGCCGACGATGGCCTACAGCGGCGGTGAGGTGAGAGGGAGGGAGGGGGGCGGTCCGGGAGGCGCCTTCGACCCGGGCCCGCACCCGACGGTCCATCGCGATTAGGTCCACCCGGTCGCCGGCCCGGGCGGCGAGGGCGGCGAGCAGCAGGGCGGCCTCCATGGCGGCGTCGAGCCGGGGTTCGTCACCCACCCGGGCGGCCGACATCCGTGAGGTGTCCAGGACGAGGAAGACCCGGCGGTCCCGTTCGGGCCGCCAGGTGCGAACGACGACCTGGTGACGGCGGGCGGTGGCACGCCAGTCGATGGAACGCACGTCATCGCCGATGACGTACTCGCGCACCGAATCGAACTCCGTACCCTGACCGCGGACCTGCAGGGCGGTCCGGCCGTCGAGCTCACGCAGCTGCGCGAGCTTGCTCGGCAGGTGCTTACGGGAATTGAACGGGGGCAGGACCCGCAACCGGCCCGGGACGGGCAGGGTGGTCTGGCGGGCCGCCAGCCCGAACGGGCCGACGCTGCGCACGGTCACCCCGTCGACCTGCCGGTCACCGCGCCGGGTCGGGTGCAGTTCGGTCACCAGCCGGGTCCGTTGCCCGGCCGGCAGGAGCAGCGGATGCCGGGGACGACGGGCCCCGGCCGAGGGCTGCCAGGCGTCCCGCAGCACTCCGCGCAGTTTCCTCGTTCCGGTGTTCGCGACGGCCATCGCCGCTGCGGCGGGTTCCCCGAGCCGCACCGGCGGCAGCGGTTCGCGTTCGATCCGCAGCGCCTTCGGGGAACCGGCGAGCAGGAGGTCGGCGGCGATACCGGCGACCAGCAGCCCCGCCCAGCCGAGCAGGGTCGCCCACCCCGGGACGAGGGCCACCGGGATCACCCCGAGCAGCGCGAACAGCGCCGCTCTTCCGGTGAGCGCCACCTCAGACCTCCCTATCCGCTCCGGTCCTGTTCACGTTCACGCCCGTTCCCGGCGGTGTCGCCCGCCGACGTCACCTGCCGACGTCACCCGGCGGCGTCACCCGGCTGTGTCACCCGCCGGTGCCGTCCGGGATCAGCGCGGGACCGGCACCGTGGCGAGTACGGTGTTGAGCACTCCGTCGACGCTCGTCCCTTCGAGTTCGGCCTCCGGACGCAACTGCACCCGGTGCCGCAGCGTCGGGCGGGCGAGGGCCTTGACGTCATCCGGGGTGACGTAGTCGCGGCCGAGAATCCAGGCCCAGGCCCGGCTCGTGGCGAGCAGCGCGGTCGCGCCCCGCGGGGAGACCCCGAGCCCGATGGACGGCGAGTTCCGGGTGGCCCGGACGATGTCCACGATGTACGCCATCAGTGCGGGGGCCACGGTGACCCGGTCAACGGCACGGCTGGCGGCGGCGAGGTCGGCGGGACCGGCGACCGGATGAACCCCGGCGGCGGCGAGATCCCGCGGATTGAACCCGGCCGCGTGCCGGGCGAGGATCTCCACCTCGACGTCACGTTCCGGTAGCGGCATGGTGAGTTTCAGCAGGAACCGGTCGAGCTGGGCCTCCGGCAGCGGGTACGTGCCCTCGTACTCGACGGGGTTCTGGGTGGCCGCGACGACGAACGGGTCCGGGAGCGGGCGGGGGTGCCCGTCGACCGACACCTGCCGTTCCTCCATCGCTTCGAGCAGGGACGCCTGGGTTTTCGGCGGGGTCCGGTTGATCTCGTCGGCGAGCATCAGGTTGGTGAAGACCGGGCCCTCCCGGAAGGAAAACTCCGCGCTTCGGGTGTCGTAGACCAGGGAACCGGTGACGTCGCCGGGCATCAGGTCGGGGGTGAACTGCACCCGGGTGGTGTCGAGTTGCAGGGCTGCCGCGAGGGTGCGGACGAGGAGCGTCTTGGCAACCCCGGGAACCCCTTCGAGCAGCACGTGCCCGCGACACAGCAGGGCGATCACCATCCCGGTGACGGTGGAGTCCTGGCCGACGACGGCCTTGGCGACCTCCGTGCGGACCCGGTTCAGGGCCTCCCGGGCGGCATCGGCGTCCCCGGGCCCGGTCGGGGCCGGGCGGTGCGGGGCCGGTGCAGGGGGCGTCGGCGCCGGGGCAGGGGTCGGGGCCGGCGCCGGAGCCGGGGTCGGAGCCTGAGCCGGGGCAGGTGCCGGA
>JARRQM010000019.1:1536-12380 GCA_037381765.1 Kineosporiaceae bacterium | reverse complement strand
CACGGCCCCGGGGAGGGGCCCGGAGGGGTTACCGGCCGAGGAAGTGTTCGAGGCCCACGGTGAGGCCCGGATGCCCGGCGATCCGGCGCACCCCGAGCAGGACCCCCGGCATGAACGAGACCCGGTCGAAGGAGTCATGCCGGAGGGTCAACTGTTCCCCCGGCCCGCCGAGCAGCACTTCCTCGTGGGCGACGAGCCCCCGCAGGCGCACCGCGTGCACCGGGATCCCGTCCACCTGCGCGCCGCGCGCCCCCGGCAGGGAGGTCTCCGTGGCATCCGGGACGGGGCCACGACCCGCGTCAGCCCGGGCAGCGGCGATCTGCTCGGCGGTGTGCCGGGCGGTGCCGCTCGGGGCGTCCACCTTGTCCGGGTGGTGCAGTTCGATCACCTCGACGGACTCGAAGTGCGGGGCCGCCATCGCGGCGAAACGCATCAGCAGCACGGCGCCGAGAGCAAAGTTCGGCGCGACGAGCACCCCGACCTCCGGGGCGTCGGCGAGAGCCTCGCGGACCGTGTCGAGCCGGTCCGCGGTCCACCCGGTGGTGCCGACGACGGCGTGCACGCCGCGCCGCACGCAGGCGAGAGTGTGTTCGACGGCGGTGTCCGGGACGGAGAAGACGACGGCGGCATCGGCCCCGTCCAGCAGGTCGAGGTCATCCCCGACGTCGAGCTGCGGTCCGAGATCGAGATCCGGTGCGGCCTGTACGGCCGCGCAGACCTGACGGCCCATCCGGCCACGTGCTCCGATGACGGCGACCCGGGTGCGTTCCACGGTACCGACCCTACCTGGGGGTCAGCTCAGGTCACCGACCTGCCGCCCACCCGGAAGGCGCGTCCTTCCTCGAACGGCCCGACCGCAGCGAGACTACGCGGACGGGAGGCGAGATCAGCGGCGAGCGCCCGGACGTCATCGGCGGAAACCGACCGGATCCGGTCCAGCACCGCCTCCATCCCGAGGAACCGCCCGTGCACCAGTTCGGCCCGGCCCAGGCGGGACATCCGGGAACTGGAATCCTCCAGCCCCAGCACCAGCCCGCCGGCGACCTGTCCGTGCCCGCGGGCGAGTTCCTCCTCGGTGGGCCCGTCCGCGGCGAGCCGGGTGAGTTCCCCTTCCAGCAGGGCGAGCACCTCGTCGGTGTGCTCCGGTGCGCACCCGGCGTACAGGCCGAAGTACCCGGCGTCGGAGTACAGACCGGAGAAGGAGTACACGTCGTAGGCGAGGCCCCGGCGTTCCCGCACCTCCTGGAACAGCCGGCTACTGGAGCCACCGCCGAGCAGGGCGTTGAGCACGGACATGGCGAACCGCCGCTCATCGGTTGCGGTAATCCCGCCACCGCCGAGGACGATATGGGCCTGCTCCAGCGGGCGGGGGACGACGACCTGCTGGGACAACGGCGGAGCCGCCGGCTCGGCCGGCCCGGGACGCCGCGGCCACGGGGTGACCTCCCCGGACACCGCCCAGTCCCCCGCGGTCAACGCCGCGTCCACGAAATCGCAGAGCCGATCGTGGTCGACGGCGCCGGCCGCGGTGACGACGAGTCCCGGCGGACGGTAGGTCCGCCGGTAGTGTTCGGCGATCCCGTCCCGGCCCAGCGCGGACACGCTGGTCTGGGTACCCCCGGTGGGCCGGCCCAGCGGGTGCCCGCCGAACACGGCTTCGAGGAACCGTTCGTGGACGATGTCCCCGGGGTCGTCGTCGTGCATGGCGAGTTCGGTGAGGATGACCCCGCGCTCGTTGTCCACGTCCTCGACGTCCAGCCGCGGCGCCGTCACCATGTCGCAGATCACGTCGGTGGCGAGAGCGAGATCCTCGTCGAGCACCCGGGCGTAGTAGAACGTGTGTTCCTTGCCGGTGACTGCGTTGACCTCACCACCGACCGTGTCGAAGGCCGCGGCGATATCCATCGCCGAGCGCCGCCGGGTCCCCTTGAACAGCAAGTGTTCGAGGAAGTGCGTGGCGCCGCGCTGACCGTCGACCTCATCCCGGGAGCCGACCCCGACCCAGCAGCCGAAGGTCGCCGAACGCAGCCCGGGCATCTGCTCGGTGAGCACCCGGACCCCGCCGGGGAGGACGGTACGGCGCACCGTGGCGCCGCCCGCCTCCTCGATCAGGGTGCTGTCCCCGGCGCCCGCCGGGACCAGGGGGAGCAGGGGTCCCGGCACGTCAGGCGTTGGCCCCGGCCGGTTCGGTGGCCCCGGCAGCCTCGTCCGTGCCGGTTTCGGCGAGCACCGGGACGAGCGAGAGCTTCCCGCGCTGGTCGATCTCGGCGATCTCGACCTGCACCTTCTGCCCGACGCTGAGCACGTCTTCGACGTTCTCCACCCGCTTGCCGCCGACCATCTTGCGGATCTGGGTGATGTGCAGCAGCCCGTCCTTACCCGGCACGAGCGAGACGAACGCGCCGAAGCTCGTCGTCTTCACCACGGTGCCGAGGTAGCGTTCGCCGATCTCCGGCATCGTCGGGTTGGCGATCGCGTTCACCGCCGCCCGCGCTGCCTCCGCCGAGGGGCCGTCACTCGCGCCGATGTAGACGGTGCCGTCATCCTCGATGGAGATCTCCGCACCGGAGTCGTCCTGGATCTGGTTGATCATCTTCCCCTTCGGGCCGATGACCTCACCGATCTTGTCGACCGGCACCTTCACCGAAATGACCCGCGGGGCGTGCGGGGACATCTCGTCCGGACGGTCGATGGCCTCAGCCATCACGTCGAGGATGTACAGCCGAGCGTCGCGGGCTTGGGTGAGCGCCCCGGCGAGCACCGAGGCGGGGATCCCGTCGAGCTTCGTGTCGAGCTGGATCGCGGTGACGAAGTCGGCGGTCCCGGCGACCTTGAAGTCCATGTCGCCGAAGGCGTCCTCGGCGCCGAGGATGTCGGTGAGCGCCGCGTACTCGGTCTTCCCGTCGACAGTGTCCGAGACCAGTCCCATGGCGATCCCGGCGACCGGGGCCCGCAGCGGGACACCCGCGTTGAGCAGGGACAGCGTCGAAGCACACACCGACCCCATGGACGTCGACCCGTTCGAGCTGACGGCCTCGGACACCTGCCGGATCGCGTAGGGGAACTCTTCGCGGGTCGGCAGCACCGGAACCAGCGCACGCTCGGCGAGCGCCCCGTGACCGATCTCGCGCCGCTTCGGGGAACCCACCCGGCCGGTCTCGCCGGTGCTGTACGGCGGGAAGTTGTAGTTGTGCATGTACCGCTTGCGGGTCTCCGGGGACAGCGTGTCCAGCTGCTGCTCCATCCGGAGCATGTTCAGCGTGGTGACCCCCATGATCTGGGTTTCGCCGCGCTCGAACAGCGCCGACCCGTGCACCCGCGGGATCACGTCGACCTCGGCGGCCAGCTGGCGGATGTCCGCGAGCCCGCGCCCGTCGATACGCACCTTGTCGCGCAGGATCCGCTGCCGGACGAGCTTCTTGGTGACCGCCCGGAAAGCCGCGGACACCTCCTTCTCCCGGCCCGCGAAAGCCTCGGCGAGCTGGGCCTTCACCCCGTCCTTGAGCTCGTCCAGCCGGGACTCCCGCTCCTGCTTCGCGGCGATGGTGAGGGCGGCGGCGAGGTCGTCGGCGACGGCCGCGGATACCGCCTCGTAGGTGTCCGGGGCGTAATCGGGGAACAGCGGGAAGTCCGCGGTGGGCTTCGCCGCGGTCGCCGCGACCTCCTGCTGGGCCCGGCACAGCTCGGCGATGAACGGCTTGGCCGCCTCCAGCCCCTGGGCGACGACCTCCTCGGTCGGGGCGGTAGCTGACCCGCTGCCGATGAGGTCCCAGGCCGAATCCGTGGCCTCGGCCTCGACCATCATGATCGCGACATCGGTGGAGCCGTCCTCCGCGGTGACCACGCGACCGGCGATGACCATGTCGAACACGGCCCGCTCCAGCTCGCTGTGCCGGGGGAAGGCCACCCACTGACCGTCGATGAGGGCGATCCGCACCCCACCGATCGGGCCGCTGAACGGCAGCCCGGACAGCTGGGTGGACAGCGATGCGCCGTTGATCGCGACGACGTCGTAGGCCTCATCAGGGTGCAGCGCGAGCACCGTGACGACGACCTGGACCTCATTGCGCAGCCCCTTGACGAAGGACGGGCGCAACGGGCGGTCGATCAACCGGCAGGTGAGGATCGCGTCGGTACTCGGCCGACCCTCCCGGCGGAAGAACGAGCCGGGGATCCGGCCCGCGGCGTACATCCGCTCCTCCACGTCCACGGTGAGCGGGAAGAAGTCGAACTGGTCCTTGGGCTGGCGACCCGCGGTCGTCGTGGACAGCAGCATCGACTCGCCGTCCAGGTAGACCGCGGCCGACCCGGCGGCCTGCCGGGCGATGCGTCCGGTCTCGAAGCGGACGGTGCGTTTGCCGAACGATCCGTTGTCAATGAGCGCTTCGGCAGCGGTGATCTCGGGACCCTCCACTCGGGGTGCCCTCCGTTCTCGTAGGCGGAACGCCACACCCTCCTGACGGAGACCGGTCTTCGATCGAGGTCCTCGGACGGACGCATTCGGTGCCCGTCCGGGGCCCACTACCGAGGACCGGCACTCGATGGCGTGCGTTCCTGGCGTGTGATTGTGTTTCCCGCAGCGCGGGTGGTACGAGTGCGGCCGCGGCCCCGTGGGACCGCGGCCGCCCTGGTCATCGGCGAAGGCCGAGCCGCTGAATAAGGGAGCGGTACCGGGTGATGTCGGTGCGCTGCAGGTATTGCAGCAGCCGGCGGCGCTGCCCGACAAGGATGAGCAGACCGCGACGGCTGTGGTGGTCGTGCTTGTGCATCCGCAGATGCTCGGTGAGGTCCTTGATCCGCCGCGTGAGCATCGCGACCTGGACCTCGGGCGAGCCGGTGTCACCCTCACGGGTGGCGTACTCGCTCATGATCTCCTGCTTGGTGGCGGCGTCCAGTGCCACGGGGCTCCTTCCGAGGTCGTTGCGCGGCGCACCGGGGCGGGTTCACCCGGGCTCTGTGGGTCCGCGGCCGTTCTGACGGCACGCTCACGCTACCAGCGCCCTCGTTCACGGGACGAATCCGGGAGGCTCCGGGGTGTCGCAAGGCCGGGCCGGACCGGGCGCGACAAGAAACCCGGACCAGGACGAGGACGGGGAGCCGGGCTACGGGGTCGCCCCTTCCGCGGCGAGCACCTGGTGGCACTGCTCGACATCCGTCTTCATCTGCCGGATCAGGGCGTCTACCCCGTCGAAGCGCAGGGTCGGCCGGAGCATCCGGACGAACTCCACGGCGACCGTTTCGCCGTACAGGTCGAGGTCGTCCCGGTCCAGCACGTAGGCCTCGACCCGGCGGGCCAGCCCATCGAAGGTCGGGTTCGTCCCGATCGAGATGGCCGCCGGCATCCGCACCCCCACGGTCGACCCCGGGTCGCCCGCGCTCCCGGCGGCCCCGCTCCCGGCGCCGGGCCCCAGCCGGAGCAACCACCCCGCGTACACGCCGTCCCGCGGCGCCAACCCCACCGCGTCGGAGGACAGGTTCGCGGTGGGGAAACCGAGCTGCCGCCCCCGGTGATCGCCGTGTACGACGACCCCGGTGACCCGGTGCGGCCGACCGAGCACCTGACCGGCCATGGTGACGTCGCCGTCGGCGAGCAACTCCCGCACCCAGGTGGAGGACCAGCGCCGCTCGGCATGCCGGTCGGCATCGGGTTCACCGAGATCCTCCTGGACCTCGACACCGAACCCGAACTCCGACCCCAACTCGCGCATGGTCCCGACGTCCCCGCTGTTCCGGCGCCCGAACCGGGTGTCCGGACCGACCACCACATGGGTGGCGCCGAGGAGGTCGACGAGGGTGCCCCGGACGAAGTCCCGGGGGCTGAGCGCGGCCAGCTCCGGGGTGAACTCCATGACCAGCACCCCGTCCAGACCCGCCCGGGCCAGCAGGTCGAGCCGGTGGTCCAAGGTGGTCAGCCGGGCCGGGGCACGGTCCGGGTCGAGGACGGCGAGCGGATGCGGATGGAAGGTGATCGCCACGGCCGGGACGCCCCGTTCCCGGGCCCGGGCCACGAGCCGGGCGAGTACCGCCTGGTGGCCCCGATGCACACCATCGAAATTGCCGATCGTCACCACGGACGGGCCGAAACCGGCCGGCACGTCGCTGCTCCCACTCCACCGTTGCACTCCCCCACTGTGCCAGCCCCCACCCGGTCCGTATGCAGCAGGAGCCCGTACGGCGGGTTTCCCGGCCGCCCGCGGGCTCCTCCGTCGCCGGATGCCATCCCGGCGGGACGGGGCAACCGACCGTCAGGACGTGGCGAGGACGAGCAGCGGCCGGGCGGTGGGACCGGATTCCTCGACGATCCCGATCAGCCGGCCGTCCGGGGCGAAAGCCGCCACCGGCCCGCTGGCCTGGCCGACGGCCCGGAGCCGCTGGCCGTGGGCAAGTTTGCGGGCCTCATCGTCGGTGAGTTCCCGGGCGGGCAGGGCGGCCCGGGCTGCCTCGGCCAACGGCAGCACCTGCAACGAGGTTTCCAGGTCAGCGACGGTGCGGGCCGCCTCGATCCGGTACGGCCCGACCCGGGTCCGGCGCAGTGCGGTGAGGTGCCCGCCGACGCCGAGCGCGGCCCCGAGGTCGCGGGCCAGGGCCCGGATGTAGGTGCCGGACGTGCAGTCCACCTCGACGTCGACGTCGAGCACCGGGGACCCGCCGTCCTCGCTGCGGCGAAACGCGCGCACGTCGAAGCGGTGCACGGTGACCGGGCGGGCAGCCAGCTCCACCCGTTCCCCGGCCCGGGCCCGAACGTAGGAACGTTTGCCGTCCACCTTGATCGCGCTCACCGAACTCGGCACCTGGGCGAGTTCACCGGTGAGTTCTTGGACGCCGCGACGGACCTCCGCCTCGGTCACCATCGCCGCGTCGGTGCGGGTGAGGACCTCACCCTCGGCGTCATCGGTCAGGGTGCTCGCCCCCAACCGGATCGTGGCCGTGTACTCCTTGTCCGCGCCGATCAGGAAGGTGAGCAACCGGGTCGCCCGTTGCACGCCGAGTACCAGCACCCCGGTGGCCATGGGGTCGAGGGTTCCGGCATGCCCGACTTTGCGCGTCCCGGCCAGCCGGCGCATCCGGGCGACGACATCATGTGAGGTCCAGCCGGCTGGCTTGTCGACGATGACCAGCCCCTCGACGGGCACCTCCGGGGTCACCGACGCCCGCTCCCCCGCTCCCGCAGATCGCCGGATGTCCCGTTCCCGGCGCTTCCCGTGCCGGTCGGCTGCGCACTGGTCCGCTGCTCACCGATGGCCTGCGCACCGTCCCGCTCCGCACCCGTCGGTCCGTCACCGGCCGGCCCACCGGCCGCCGGGTCGTCACCGTCCTCGGCGGCCTCATGCCGGTACGGGTCCGGATCACCGGCGTAGTCCGCGGTCGCGGCGAGCGTAGCGACATCGGCGTCATGCTCCGCGGCGGCCCGGAGCAGGTCGTTGATGTGCGCGGCATTCTCCGGAACCGCATCGGCGACGAACTCCAGGGTCGGGGTCAGCCGCAGGCCGGTGCGCCGGCCCACCTCCGAGCGCAGGATGCCCTTCGCGCTCTCCAACGCCGCGGCTGTGGACACCTTCTCCGCCGGGTCGCCGAGCACGGTGTAAAAGACCGTGGCGTGCTGCAGATCATTCGTCACCCGGGTGTCAGTGACGGTGATGAACCCGAGCCGGGGGTCCTTGACCCGCTTCTCCAGCGCCTCGGCGACCACCTCGTGGATGCGGTCGGCCAGCTTGCGTGCGCGCGCCGTGTCGGCCATTGCTGTGTCCCCTCTACCTTCCCGTCCGGCGCACCGCACCGGCACCTCATTCCACCGGCGCGAGCGCCCGTCCCCGAGCGGCCCGCGCCAGGGGGTCTACTCGTCCCCGTCGTCCCAGACCCGCTGCCGGACCGCGAGGATCTCGATCTCCGGATGTCCGGCGACGAGCTGCTCGCAGGACTGCAGGACCTCGCGGACGTGCCCGGCGTCCGCCGCCACCACGGCGACCCCCAGCTCGGCCCGCCGGTGCAGATCGAGATGTCCGGTCTCCGCGGCGGCCACGGTAAACCGGCGGCGCAGTTCCGCGACGATCGGCCGGACCACCGACCGTTTCTCCTTCAAGGAGTGCACGTCGCCCAACCGGATATCGACGCTGATACTTCCGATGACCATCTCACCCGTCCCCTGCCCGCACCCGGACACCCACCGAACCCGGCCGGACCACAGCACCGGGCCCGGGCCGGCCCCGGTTCCCGGCGGCCCTGCCCGGGGCGGCCGTACCGCCCGGACCGGCCTCGCCATCTGCGGCGGGCCGGTCCGGGACACCGGTCACGTACGCGGCTTCTCCCGCAGCTCGAAGGTCTCGATGACGTCATCGACCTTGATGTCGTTGAACGACCCGAGCCCGATCCCGCACTCGTAGCCTTCGCGGACCTCGGTGATGTCGTCCTTGAACCGCCGCAACGACTCGATGGCCAGCCCCTCGGCGACCACCGACCCGTCCCGGATGAGACGCGCCTTGCTGTTCCGCCGGATCTCGCCGTTGCGCACGAGGCAGCCGGCGATGTTGCCGAACTTGCTCGACCGGAACACCTCACGGACCTCGGCCCCGCCGAGCACGACTTCCTCGTACTCCGGCTTGAGCATGCCCTTCAAGGCCGCCTCGACGTCCTCGATCGCCTGGTAGATGACCGAGTAGTAGCGGATGTCGACGCCCTCGCGGTCGGCCAGGTCACCGACCTTCTCCGCCGGCCGCACGTTGAAGCCGACGATGATCGCATTCGACGCCACCGCGAGGTTGACGTTGTTCATCGTGATCGCGCCGACGCCGCGGTCGATCACTTGGAGCTCGACCTCCTCGCCGACGTCGATCTGCAGCAAGGCGTCCTCAAGGGCTTCGACCGAACCGGCGACGTCGCCCTTGAGGATCAGGTTGAGGGTCTGCACCTTGCCCTGCGCCAGGGCCTTGGTGAAGTCCTCCAGACTGATCCGCTTGCGCCGCTTGGCCAGTGTCGCGGCCCGTTCGACGGCTTCCCGCTTCTCCGCGATCTGCCGGGCGGTGCGGTCCTCCGGCGCGACCAGGAAGGTGTCGCCGGCCCGGGGCACCGAGGTGAGTCCGAGAACCTGGACCGCCCTCGACGGCAGGGCCACGTCGAGCGGTTCACCGTTTTCGTCGAGCATCGCCCGGACCCGGCCGTAGGCGGTACCGGCGACGATCGAGTCACCGACCGCCAGGGTCCCGGCCTGGACCAGCACCGTCGTCACCGGGCCACGGCCGCGGTCGAGGTTCGCCTCGATCGCGACCCCCCGGGCCGCCTTGTCCGGATTCGCCGAGAGTTCGAGGGCGGCATCCGCGGTGAGCAGGATCGCCTCCAACAACCCGTCGAGGTTGATCCGCTGCTTGGCGGAGACGTTGACGAACATCGTGTCGCCGCCGTACTCCTCGGCCACCAGGTTGTATTCGGTGAGCTGCTGGCGGATCTTGTCCGGGTTGGCCCCGTCCTTGTCCACCTTGTTCACCGCGACGACAACCGGTACCCCGGCCGCCTGGGCGTGGTTGAGCGCCTCGATGGTCTGCGGCATCACCCCGTCGTCGGCGGCGACGACGAGCACGGCGATGTCGGTGACCTTCGCCCCACGGGCCCGCATCGCGGTGAACGCCTCGTGGCCCGGGGTGTCCGATGAAGGTGATCGCCCGGTCGACGCCCTCATGCGGGAAGTGCACCTGGTAGGCGCCGATGTGCTGGGTGATCCCCCCGGCCTCGCCCTCGACGACGTTCGCGTGCCGGATCGCGTCGAGCAGCTTCGTCTTGCCGTGGTCGACGTGACCCATCACGGTGACCACGGGCGGACGCGGTTCGAGGAACTCCGCGTCGTCATCCGCCTCGGAGTCCAGGTCGATCTGGAAGGACTCGAGCAGCTCCCGGTCCTCATCCTCCGGGGAGACCACCTGGATGTCGTAGCCCAGTTCGGAGCCGAGCAACCGGAAGGTGTCCTCGTCGAGGGACTGTGTCGCCGTGGCCATCTCCCCGAGGTGGAAGAGCACGGTGACCAGGCTCGCCGGATTCGCGTTGATCTTGTCGGCGAAGTCGGTGAGCGAGGCGCCCCGGCGCAACCGCACCACGGTCTTCCCGTCGCCCCGCGGCACCTGCACGCCCCCTGCCATGGGGGCCTGCATGTTGTCGAACTCTTGGCGCCGCTGCTTCTTCGACTTCCGCCCGCGCACCGGACGTCCCCCGGCGCGACCGAAGGCGCCCTGGGTACCACCACGACCGCCCCGGCCCTTGCCGAAGCCGCCGCCACCGGGCCCACCGCCGGGACGCGGACCGAACCCGCCGCGGCCACCGCCACCGCCGCCACCGCCGCCGCCACGGGACGGTGCGCCGGTACGGCCGCCGCCGCCCCCGCCGGGGCCGCCACCGGGACGACCGAGCGCGGAACGACCGGGCATCATGCCCGGGTTCGGACGGGCCGAGGAGCCACCACCGGGACGGGGTCCGCCGGGACGCCCGCCCGGCGAACGCTCACCCGTCGAGGACCCCGGACGCGGACCGCCGCCGCCGCCACCGCCCGGCCGGGGCATGCCCTGGTTGGGCGCGAACGGGTTGTTCCCCGGACGCGGACCGCCGCCGCCACCGCCGCCACCGCCCGGCCGGGGCATGCCCTGGCTGGACGCGAACGGGTTGTTCCCCGGACGCGGGGAAGGCCCACCGGAACGGGACGGGCGCGGGCCGGGCCGAGGACCGGAACCGGACCCTCGCTCGGAACCCGACCGTTCCTTCCCGGGCCGCTCGCCGCGGGCCGCCGGGGCCTGCCGCCGCGGACCGGGGGTCGGTGCGGGACCGGGGGTCGGGGCGGGACCGGGGGTCGGGGACGGCGTCGGGGC
>JARRQM010000019.1:0-1509 GCA_037381765.1 Kineosporiaceae bacterium | reverse complement strand
GCGGGTGCAGGCGCAGGTTTCGATGCGGGACCCGGCTTCGGGGCGGGACCCGGTGCCGGTTCGGCACCTGAGACCGGCTCGGGAGCCGGTGCCGGTTCGGCGACCGGCTTCGGGGCGGAACCCGGCGTCGGCCCGGCACCCGGCTTCGGGGCGGAACCGGACTTCGGTCCGGTGGGCCGCGGGCTGCGCTTACCCGGTGCCGCCGGACGCGCCGGAGCGGCGGGTTTCGCCGACGGGGAAGCGGACTGGGCTGCGGCGGCACGCTCGGCGGGGAGCTGCTCACGCAACCGTCGGACGACGGGGGGTTCAACGGTCGAGGACGCCGACCGCACGAACTCGCCGAGTTCTTGGAGCTTGGCCATCACGACCTTGCTCTCCACCCCGAGTTCCTTGGCGAGCTCATAGACCCGGACCTTGGCCACATCTCTCCTGTCTCGGTCCGGCCGGACAGGCGCGGACCGTCGTTACAGCTGGGGGGCTCTCATCGCTGCGTGCTCATCGGGTGCTCATCAGCTTCTGACCCGCTTCCGGCTCGAACGGGTTCTCTCAGGGCATCACGCGCAGTCGCGACCAAGTACGCCCGTAGCGTCGAGGTCTCGAACCGGCCCTCCCGACGAAGAGCCCGCGGAAAGACCCGCCGACGCTCGGCGAGTTCCAAGCACTCGGGACGGGGGTGCACCCAGGCACCTCGCCCCTGGTGAGTGCAGCCAGGGTCGGGAACGACACTCCAGAACCCGTCGGACCCGGCCGCGACCACTCGCAACAGCACGGACCGGTGGGCACGAACCCGACATCCCACACAGGTACGGATGGGCTCCTCACGGAGCGCATCCCAACGGAGAGGCTGCCGAACCCTGTCACCGGCCTCCGGCAGTCTACCCCCGTCGGACCCATGCTCCGCGACCGGCGACCCGGGTCCACGCCGACGCGAGGACCGGGCCGGTTTCCGGCTCACTCCCGGGAACGCGGCGCACGGTCCGGTCCGGCAGGACCGCCGCCGGGCCCCGGCTCGGCATCGGGCCGAATATCAATCCGCCACCCGGTGAGTTTCGCGGCCAGCCGAGCGTTCTGCCCTTCCCGCCCGATGGCCAGGGACAGCTGGTAGTCCGGGACGATCACCTGGGCCGACCGGGCCGTCTCGTCGACCACCCGCACCGACTCCACCCGGGCCGGGGACAGCGCTGCGGCAACGAACTCGGCGGGATCGTCACTGTGATCGATGATGTCGATCTTCTCCCCGTGCAGTTCGGTGACGACCGCCCGGACCCGGGCACCCATCGGCCCGATACACGCCCCCTTCGCGTTCACCCCGGAAACCGTCGACCGCACGGCCATCTTCGTCCGGTGACCCGCCTCACGGGCCAGGGCAACGATCTCCACCGTGCCGTCGGCGATCTCCGGGACCTCCAGGGAGAACAACTTGCTCACCAGGTTCGGGTGGGTCCGGGACACCGTGATCGACGGACCCTTCATCCCCTTGCGCTCCCCGACGACGTAACAGCGCATCCG
>JARRQM010000018.1:0-14603 GCA_037381765.1 Kineosporiaceae bacterium | reverse complement strand
CGGTCCACGGACGCCGCACCCTGACCTGGCACACCCCTGCGGGTCCGGCTCCGTCCCGGCGGATCCGCCCGTCCCGGGCGTGCACCAGCCCGGAAATGTCGGGGCAGGCTGGCAGGCTCGGGTCATGACATCGATGGCGGCCTTCACCTTCGTCCTCGGCGTGCTCGTCGGGGCGGGGGCGGTGTGGCTGCTCCTGCGGGGCCAGACGGTGCAGCGCGTGGCGGCCCTGACCGCCCAACGTGATCTACTCGCCGCCCGAATCACCGATCTGGAGGCGGCGGCGGGGCAGGACCGCGAACTCGCGGCGACCCTGGGGCCGCTGGCGGCGACGTTGACCCGGGTGGAGGGGCAGGTCGCGGCCCTGGAGCGGGACCGTGTCGACCAATACGCCCGGTTGGAGGCGCAGCTCACCGCGGTCCGGGCGGACGGGGAATCGCTGCGGTCGCAGACCGCGGCCCTCGCCGGGGCGTTGCGCTCATCGAGTGCCCGTGGTGCTTGGGGGGAGGTGCAGTTGCGCCGGGTGGTCGAGCACGCCGGGATGCTCAACCGGGTCGACTTCACCACCCAGGCGGTGGCGTCCCGGGCGGACGGTACCGGGGTCCGGCCCGACCTCGTCGTGCACCTGCCCGGCGGCAAGAACGTCGTCGTCGATGCGAAGGCCCCGCTCGCCGCGTTCCTCGAAGCGAGTGAGGCCCCGGGGGATCCGGCCCGGCAGGAGGCCGCGGCGGTGGCGCATGCCCGCGCGCTGCGAGGACATGTGGACGGTCTCGCCGCCAAGGAGTACTGGACGGCTTTCGAACCGACCCCCCAACTGGTGGTCTGTTTCGTCCCGGGAGAGGCGTTCCTCGCCTCCGCGCTTGCCGCGGACCCGGCGCTGCTCGAACACGCGATGGGTCGCCGGGTCGTCCTCGCCACCCCGACGACCCTGCTCGCGCTGCTCCGCACGGTGGCCCTGACCTGGCAGACCGACGCCCTGTCCGGGAGTGCCCGGGAACTGTTCACCCTGGGCCGGGAGCTGTACACCCGGCTCGGCACCCTCGGGACGCACACCGGGCGGCTGGGCCGGAGCCTGCAACGGGCGGTGGAGGACTACAACGCCGTCGTCGGCACCCTGGAGCGCCGGGTCCTCGTATCCGCCCGACGGATGCGTGACCTGGAGGTCACCGACCTCGACCTGCCCCGCCCGGAGACCCTCGACGACGTGGCCCGTCCGCTCACCGCCGTCGAACTGCTCGACCCCGGAACCGAACTGCTCGACCCCGGGCCCGGGTTCCCCGGTCCGCGGCCCGACCCGGGGCCTGAGCGGTCCGGTCCGGGGCACCGGCAGACCGGGTGACCTGCTCCGGGCATTAGGCTGACCCCGGTCGCGTCCGACCCTGACCTCCCCGCCGAGCCGCTCGTGGCTCCTGTCGGAAAGTACCTGCTGTGGCTCTCACCATCGGGATCGTCGGCCTGCCCAATGTCGGCAAGTCCACCCTGTTCAACGCGCTCACCAAGGCTGATGTGCTCGCGGCCAACTATCCGTTCGCGACGATCGAGCCGAATATCGGGGTGGTCGCCCTGCCCGACCCCCGGTTGTCCGACCTTGCCCGGATCTTCGGTAGCGAGCGGATCGTCCCGGCGACGGTGTCCTTCGTCGACATCGCCGGGATCGTCCGGGGCGCGAGCGAAGGGGAAGGCCTGGGCAACAAGTTCCTCGCGAACATTCGCGAGGCGGACGCCATCTGTCAGGTGGTGCGGGCATTCGCCGACGATGACGTGGTGCACGTGGCGGGTCGCGTCGACCCCGCGGATGACATCGAGATCGTGCACACCGAACTCATCCTGGCCGACCTGCAGACCTTGGAGAGGGCGATCCCGCGCCTGGACAAGGAGGTCAAGGGCAAGAAGACCGACCGGGCGGTACTCGAAGCCGCGCTCGGGGCACAAGCGGTGATGGAGAAGGGACAGACCCTGCACGCCGGGGCCGCCGCCGCCGGGGTGGATCTGGCCCCGATCCGGGAGCTGTCGCTGCTCACCGGGAAACCGTTCGTCTACGTGTTCAACGTCGACGAGGACGGGTTGTCCGACACCGGGCTGCAGGAACGCATGCGCGAACTCGTCGCCCCCGCGGACGCGGTCTTCCTCGACGCCAAGTTGGAGGCCGAACTCGTCGAACTCGACGAGGCCGAGGCCAGCGAACTGCTCGCCAGCGTCGGTCAGCACGAGTCCGGGCTGGACCAGCTGGCCCGGACCGGGTTCCACACCCTCGGCCTGCAGACGTACCTGACCGCGGGGCCGAAGGAGGCCCGGGCCTGGACCATCCACCAGGGCTGGACGGCCCCGCAGGCCGCCGGAGTGATCCACACCGACTTCCAGCGCGGTTTCATCAGGGCCCAGGTCGTCGCCTTCGCCGACCTCGTCGACGCCGGAACCATGGCCGAGGCGAAGGCCCGCGGGAAGGTCCGGGCCGAGGGCAAGGACTACGTCATGGCGGACGGTGACGTCGTCAGGTTCCTGTAGCACCAGGTTGTCCCTGGACCCCACCGACGACCTCAGCGCCTCCGCGGCGCCGGGGACCTACCCGATCCCGGTTCCCTGCCATCCCCGCGGCAGCCGCGTGTCGTGGTGGTCAGCCATGGGTGGGGTGTAGACGGGCCACCCCGGCCCACATGCTGACGTCGGCGGCGCTGGCCCGGGAGGTGGCGTCGGCTGCGGGACGCCACTCGGGTACCGGCACGATGCCCGGTCCACGGGCTGGGAATCCACGAAGTCGCCGCTGGCGTGGGACAGCACCAGGTAGCTGTCGGCGGGCAGGGCCTGGGCCAGCTGGTGGACGATCGCGTGCGGCTCGTCCTGGTCGGGAAAGAAGTGCATGACCGACACGAGCATGAGCGCGACCGGACGGGACAGGTCGAGGGTTGCGGCCAGCGCGGGGTCGGTGAGGATGGTCTCCGGCTGCCGAAGGTCGGCGTCGATGTAGGCGGTGGCGCCGTTGGGGTGGCTGTTCAGCAGGGCCCGGGCGTGGGCGAGCACGATCGGGTCGTTGTCGACGTACACCACCGTGGCTGCGGGGTTGACCTGCTGGGCGACCTCGTGGGTGTTGTTCGCGGTGGGGATCCCGGTGCCGACGTCGAGGAACTGGTCGATCCCGACCTCAGCGGTCAGGAACCGAACCGCCCGGGCGAGGAAGCGGCGGTTCTCCACGGCGGTCACCCGGATCGTGGGGAAGACGGCCTCGATGGCGTCGCCGGATGCGCGGTCGGCGGCGAAGTTGTCCTTGCCGCCGAGCCAGTAGTCGTAGCGCCGCGCCGGATGTGGCACCGAGGTGTCGAACGCGAGCTCGGGATGGGCGGTGTCGGCCTCATCCGATGGCGTGGCCTGTCGATCTTGCGAAGTCATCCCGCCCCTTCCGCCCCGCCCGCAACGCCCGACCCGCAACTTTCGGGCCGATCTTTCAGGGATCCTAGGGCAGCCCGGACCCGAGGAGTAAGGGCGCGTTGGGAAACTCCGGCGGCAACGGCGTCCCTGGTGGGGCGACCCTGGCGGGGCGACCCGTCCGGGTCGACCTGTCCGGGTCGGCCGCCGCGCCGATTCGGGCCGAATTTGTTAGGCTCCAACCGATCTTGTTCGCAGCGGTGGGAGCCGAGGGCCGGGACGGGGGTGCGCGGTGACGTTCTTCCTGCTGAGGGTCAGCGATCACATGCAGTACCTGGAGCGGGTGCGGGCAACCCTGGGCGGACGGGACGATTTCGCCGGTCTCGGGCACGGTGACTGCCAGCTCGGGGTGTGGCTGGACGGTCTGGATCGCCCCGAACAGGTCGGCGAGGACGCGGGCGCGTACCTGTCCGACCTACGCGACCTGCACGAACGTTTCCATGCGGAGAGCGACCTCGCACTGCGCCTGATCCGGAACCCGGACCTGGCCGAACCGCATGTCACCGAACTCTTCCGGCTCTCCGGCCTGCTGGTGAGCTTGCTGTTCCGGCTGGACCGGATGCCTGCGGAGGTGACCGAGCGGCTGCTCCCCGCCGGCCGGCCCCAACGACGCAGGGCGGCGCCCCGGGCTCGGGGTGCCCTGTTCGCAACCCGGGCACCGGCCTCCGCCCACCCCGGAGCACTGTCCTTCCAACCCGCGGCACCGTTCCCCGAACCCGGGACTCCGCCGCCCGCCGAGCCCGGGACTCCACCGCCCGGCGAACCGGCTTCCCCGTCCCACCGGGCGGCTGAGCCGCCGCCCGCCGAACCCGGGACTCCACCGGTCCCCGAACCCGGGACTTCGCCGCCCGGCGAACCCGGGACTCCGCCGCCCGGCGAACCGGCTTCCCCGTCCCACCGGGCGGCCGAGCCGCCGCCCGGTCCGGCTGATGCTCCGGCCCCACTACTCGCCTCCGCGCCGCCGCCGGGGCCGTCCGGGGAGGTCAGGCCAGCCGTGCGCCCGGGCGGCACGACCCGAAGACGCGTTGCATCTCGGTAACGGGAAGGCCCTGAACTTGCGTCGAAGCGGTTGCGCACATTTATGTGGGCACCGACCTTCGCAGGGGCAGCTCCGCCTGTCCCCGGGTGAGGGAGCGCCCGGTGACCGGGTCGCTACCTGCGGCTTCCCTGCGGCTCACCAGGGAGGACCTCAGCTTGAGCGTGAAGCGCACCGGAACCAGGGCGCTGGCCCTGCTCGCCGGCTCGGCTCTGGCTCTGTCTGCCTGCACCACGAGCAGCGGTGCCGGCGGAGACGACGCGACGAGCCAGCCGATCACCATCACGTGGGGGTACGAACAGGAGTTCGCCGCCTACAACGCGAGCACCGAGACCGGGAACGCCTCGCACAACTCCGTCGTCCTCAACCAGGTGCTCCGCGGGTTCTGGGTGTACGCCCCGGACGGCAGCATCCAGGCGGACAGTGAGTTCGGCAGCTATGCGAAGGTCTCCGACGACCCGCTCACGGTCAAGTACTCGTTCAACCCCGCCGCCGTCTGGTCCGACGGGGAGCCCGTCGGCTGCGACGACATCACCCTGACCTGGATGGCGAGGAACGGCTCGACCGGTGACAAGGGTTTCTCCGCGGCGTTGACCAACGGCTACGAGGATATGAACAAGCCGGAGTGCGGGGCCGGTGGCAAGGACTTCACGATCACCTACAAGAAACCTTTCGCGGACTGGTCGGCGATGTTCGGCGCCACGGAGATCCTTCCCGCGCATATCGTCGAGAAACAGGCCGGGATGACGAAGACCTTCCTCGACTACGTCGACGCCCCCACCTCACCGGAACTCGCGAAGGCCATCGAGTTCTACAACACCGGCTGGAATTTCAATCCGGGGGCACTGAAGAAGGACATCATCCCCTCGGCCGGGCCCTACCTGATCGACAGCTGGGTGGCGAACCAGTCATTGACCCTCAAGGCCAACCCGAAGTGGTGGGGGACCCCGCCCAAGGCGAACACCATCGTCATCCGCTACCTCGCCGGTGACGCCCAGGCCCAGGCGTTGCAGAACGGTGAGATCGACCTGATGGATCCACAACCGCAGGTCGACCTCGTCAACCAGCTGAAGTCACTCGGGGACGAGATCGTCTACTCCCCGGAGGACCAGTACACGTTCGAACACTTCGACTTCAACTTCAAGACCGTCTTCGCGGACAAGAACGTCCGTGAGGCCTTCGCCAAGTGCGTTCCGCGGCAGCAGATCGTCGACAATCTGATCAAGCCGCAGAACGCGCAGGCACGGATCATGGAGTCACGGTTCATCTTCCCGTTCCAGCCGCAGTACGACGGCTACATCGAGGGCATCGGCGGCCAGGCCTACGACAAGCAGGACATCGCCGGGGCCAAGGCTCTCCTGGAGAAAGCCGGGAAGACCGGGACGACGGTGCGTATCGGCTGGAAGAAAGACCCGGAGCAGCTGAACAAACGTCGTTCCGACACGGTGGCCCTGCTGCAGAACGCCTGCAGCCAGGCCGGCTTCAAGATCGTCGACGCGGGGACCCCGACTTTCTTCGGCAAGGAGTGGCCGGCCGGGCAGTGGGATGTCGCCATGTTCGCCTGGGCCGGATCGCCGCTGGTCACCGGGAGCAGAGGGATCTACGACAGCACCGGTGGACAGAACATGGGCGCCTACAGCAACAAGAAGGTCGACGAGCTGATCACCAAACTCTCCCAGGAGATCGACCGGGACAAGCAGCTCACCCTCCAGAAACAGATCGACCAGCTGCTCTGGCAGGACCTCGCAACCATCCCGCTGTTCGCCTTCCCCGGGATCTACGCGGCGTCGACGAACGTCACCGGTGCCGAGTACAACGCGACCCAGTCGGATCTGACCTGGAACGCGGACAAATGGAGCCTGAAGTAGGCTCGGCGACCGGGTAGTAGCCCGATGACCACGAGTGACACGGGGCCGGGAGCGATCCCGGCCCCGTGCCGTCCGTTCGGGACCGTGTCGAGCCGGAGGTGCACGTTGTGGTCGTGTTCGTGGCTCGCCGCCTCATCGTGTCCTGCTTCGTCCTCCTCGCGGCGACGGCGGCGATGTTCACCCTCGTCGCCCACGCCGGTGACCCGCTGGCGGACCTGCGCCTGAGCACCGCCCCGAACAGGGCGGACCTGATCGCGCACCGCAGCGAGATCCTCCACCTCGACCAATCCGTCCCGCAGCGCTACGCCGCCTGGCTGGGCCACGCCTCCGGGTGCCTGATCCCCGGCCGCCCCTGCGACCTGGGCCGGACGGTCCAGGGGCAGGATGTGGCGACCCTGCTCGGCCAGGCCATCGTGTCCACCCTGACCCTCGTCACCGGCGCCCTGGTCCTCGCCATCCTGCTCGGAGTGGGCGCCGGCGTCATCTCCGCGCTGCGGCAGCGCACCGGTCTCGACTACGCGGTCACCTTCTCCGCCTCCCTCTTCTTCTCCCTGCCGGTGTTCTGGGTGGCCGTGCTGCTGAAACAGTTCCTCGCGATCGAGGCGAACGACTGGTACGCCGATCCGACGGTCGGCCCGCTGGCCGCGGCCGTTCTGTCCGCCCTGAGCGGGCTCTTCTGGGGGGCCGTCCTCGGTGGGGACCGGGCCCGCCGGTGGCTGATCCGGTTCGGGGCCGCGTCCGTGACCTTCGGGCTGCTCGAATACCTGTCGGTGACCGGCTGGTTCGCCCGGCCGGCCCTCGGCCCCGGGATCATCGCCGCATGCGCTTTCGGTATCGCCGTCGGCGTGACCGCGTTGGTCGCCGGGCCGAACCGGCGCGGTGTGCTCACCAGCGCGCTCGGCGCGGCCACGGCAGGGTCACTCGCACAGTTCCTCGTCACCGGCTCCCTGCAACAGCCGACCTGGGCCTCCTTCCCCACCCTCCTGCTCCTCGGGCTGTCCGCGGTCGGGGTGGCCGTGCTGCTCGGCTGGCTGCTCGGCGGTCCGGACCGGCCCGCGGCGATCCGCGCGGCAGTACTCACCGCCCTGCTCACCGGCCTGGTCATGGTCATCGACGTGATGTTGCGGGCACTGCCCGGCTACTCCCGGCTGGTCCGCGGGCGGATCATCGCCACGGCCGGGTCGCAGACCCCGAACCTCGACGGCACCTTCTGGCAGACCCAGCTCGACCAGCTCACCCACCTCGTGCTGCCCACCCTCGCCATCATGCTGATCAGCTACGCCACGTACAGCCGCTACTCCCGGGCCTCCCTGCTCGACGCACTCGGCCAGGACTACGTACGCACCGCCCGGGCCAAGGGGCTACCCGAGCGGACCGTCATCCTCCGGCACGCCCTGCGCAACGCCCTCATCCCGGTGACGACACTCGCGGCGGTCGATTTCGGCGTGCTCATCGGCGGAGCCGTGATCACCGAGGCGGTTTTCGCCCGGCCCGGGATGGGGGCCCTGTTCATCCAGGGCCTGCTGCCACCCCTCGACCCCAACCCGATCATGGGGTTCTTCGGGGTCGTCGCGGTGTCCGTGGTGGTCTTCAACCTGCTTGCCGACATCGCCTACGCCTACCTCGACCCGCGCATCCGGCTGGGCTGAGTCACATCCGAGGAGAGGAGGAATCCGGTGAACGACACGGATGGTCCCGCCGGTTCGACCGGTCCGGACGGTCCGGACGGTCCCGCCGGTTCGACCGGTCCGGGGCAGCGGGAGCTCCCGGTCCGCACGATGAGCCGACGACGACTGGTTCTCCGCCGGTTCCTGCGGCACCGGGGTGCCCTGCTCGGCCTCCTCCTGTTCACCGGCACCGTCCTGCTCGCCTTCACCTCGATCGGTTTCCTCGGCCTGCCCGGCTGGTGGGGACAGCCGTACCAAGCTTCCGGGGTCGTCGAGAACGGCGGCCGGATGACCTTGCACCCGTTCCCGTCCGCCGACCTGATGCCCTCCTTCCTGGACGGGGACGGGATGTTCGTCGACCCGTCGACCATCCGGGTCGGTGCCCACCCGTTCGGGCAGGATGACGTGGGCCGCGACTACTTCGCGACGACGATGCGCGGGGCACAGATCTCCCTGACCATCGCGCTCGCCGTCGGGGCCGTCTCGACCCTGCTCGGGACGGCCGTCGGGGCCCTCGCCGGGTACTTCCGGGGCTGGGTCGAGGGGACCCTGATGCAGGTCACCGACCTGTTCCTGGCCGTTCCGCTGCTTGTCGTCGCCTCGGTGATCGGCCGGGTCAACGACGGCGGGCCGCTCATCCTCGCCCTCCTGCTCGGCCTGCTCACCTGGATGAGCATGGCCCGTCTGGTCCGCGGAGAGTTCCTCTCCCTGCGCGAGAAGGAGTTCGTGGAGGCGGCGCGGGCGCTCGGGGCGAGCAGCGGCCGGATCATCTTCCGGCACATCCTGCCGAACGCCACCGGGACGATCGTGGTCAACGCGACCCTCACCGTGGCCCTGGCGATCCTCTTGGAAACCTCGGTGAGTTACCTCGGGTTCGGCGTGCAACCCCCGGACACGTCGCTGGGCAAACTGATCAGCGACAACCAGAACGCCTGCCTGGTGCGGCCGTGGCTGTTCTGGTGGCCGGGGATGTTCATCGTCGCGATCGCCCTGTCGGTGAACTTCATCGGGGACGGCCTGCGCGACGCCTTCGACCCCCAACAGAACCGGGTGCGTGCCTGATGGCGGTGCCCCGGGAGAAGCCCGGACCCCGGAACGGACCGGGGGACGGCGGCGCCGAGACGCTGCTGTCCGTCCAGGACCTCACCGTCCGGTTCCCCACCGCGGACGGCACCGTCGACGCCGTCCGCGGGCTCACCTACACCCTCGCCGCCCACGAGGTCCTCGGCATCGTCGGGGAGTCCGGGTCGGGGAAGTCGGCGTCATCCCTCGCCGTGCTGGGGCTGCTGCCGCCGACGGCCCGGGTCGCCGGGACGGTCACTTTCCGGGGACGGGACGTCCTCGGGATGCGGAGCGGTGAGCGGCGGTCGCTGCGCGGCCGGCGGATCGCCATGATCTTCCAGGACCCACTGGCCGCACTCAACCCGGTACACACGGTCGGCGACCAGCTCGTCGAGGCGGTGCGCGCACACCAGGCGGTGAGCCGCAAGGCCGCCCGGGCCCGGGCCGCCGACATGCTCGACCTGGTCGGGCTCCCGCGCCCGGAGGGCAGCCTCGGGGCGTACCCGCACGAGCTTTCCGGCGGGATGCGGCAGCGGGTGCTGATCGCGATGGCGGTGATCAACGAACCCGATGTGATCATCGCGGACGAGCCCACCACGGCCCTCGACGTCACCGTCCAGGCACAGATCCTGGACACGCTCATCGCGGTCAAGGACGCGGTGGCTGCGGCTATCGTGCTGATCACCCACGACCTCGGGGTGATCGCCGGGATGGCCGACCGGGTACTGGTCATGTACGCGGGCCGGGCCGTGGAAACCGGCGGGACGGCCCGGGTGTTCGCCTCCCCCCGGATGCCGTACACGGTCGGTCTCCTGGGGTCGGTGCCGACCCCGGACAGTGCCGGGGGGCAGCTGTGGCCGATCCCCGGGGCGCCGCCGTCGCTGATCGACCTCCCCGAGGGGTGCCCGTTCTCGCCCCGCTGCCCCCTCGCGGCGGACCGGTGCCGTCAGGAGGAACCCCGTCTCGTCCCGGCCGACGGGCGCGGGCACCACGTGGCCTGCCACCGCTGGGCCGAGGTGGCCGGTCGGGACGTCTCGGCGGATCTGTTCCGGGGCTTGCGGCCGGGGCCGACGGGAGGCCCGGGATGAGCGCGGTGGGCGGCCCGGGGGAACACGAGCACCTGCTCGACGTCCGCGACCTGGCAGTGACCTTCCCGGTCAAGGGCGGCGGCCTGCTCCGCCGGACGATCGGCCACGTCCAGGCGGTCAGCGGGGTCAGTTTCACCCTCGCCCCGGGGGAGACCCTCGGCATCGTCGGGGAGTCCGGCTGCGGGAAGTCGACGACCTGCCGGGCCGTCCTCCAGCTGCACCGACCCACAGCGGGTTCGGTGCGTTTCGCCGGGCGGGAACTCACCACCTTGAGCCAGCGGCAGCTCCGCGCGGTACGCCGGGACCTGCAGATCGTCTTCCAGGACCCGTACGCCTCGCTGAACCCGACGATGCCGGTGAACGACATCGTCGCCGAGCCGTTGAAGATCCACGGCCGGTGGGGCCGGACCGGGCCGGGTCGGACCGGACCGGACCGGGTCGCCGAACTGCTCCGGATCGTCGGGCTCACCCCAGAACACGGCAACCGGTACCCGCACGAGATCTCCGGTGGGCAGCGTCAGCGCGTCGGTCTGGCCCGGGCCCTCGCCCTGCAGCCGCGGCTGCTCGTCCTCGACGAACCGGTGTCCGCCCTTGACGTGTCGGTTCGGGCCGGGATCGTCAACCTGCTGGCGGACCTGCAGGACCGGCTCGGCCTCGGGTACCTGCTCATCGCGCACGACCTGTCCGTCGTGCGGCACCTGTGCGACCGGGTCGCGGTGATGTACCTGGGGCGGATCGTGGAGACCGGGACCCGCGACGACGTGTACACCCGGCCGATGCACCCGTACACCCGGGCGTTGCTGTCCGCGGCCCCCACACCGGACCCCGAGGTGGAGCGGCGCCGGGAACGGATCATCCTCGCCGGGGACGTCCCGAGCCCGGTGAACCCGCCATCCGGGTGCCGGTTCCGGACCCGTTGCGGGATGGCGCGGGACCGGTGCGCCAGCGAGGTCCCCGCCCTCGTCGACCGGGCCGGCGGGCACCCGGTAGCCTGCCATTTCGCCGAGATTCGGGAGGTGCCCCGAGACGTGGACCGCACCCGACCGGAGCAGCGGTGACCGGCCCCGTGCCGGGCGACCCGGCCCTCGTCGTCGGTGCTGCCGTGGTGGACGACTTCCACCAGCCACGCACCTTGCTGTCCGCCCGCCGGACCGAACCGCCGCAGCTGGCCGGCGGGTGGGAACTACCCGGCGGCAAGGTGGAACCCGGGGAGGACCCGGTCGTCGCCCTGCACCGGGAAATCGCCGAAGAACTCGGGGTTACCGTCCGGATCGGCCCGGAACTGCCCTACCCGGACGGGGCCGACCGGGGCTGGCCCCTGCACCTGACCCTGCGGATGCGGGTCTGGCTGGTCCAGGTCGTCGACGGGGAACCCGCGCCGATCGAGGATCACGACGAACTGCGCATCCTCGGCCCCGGGCAGTGGCTCGGCGTCGGGTGGCTACCTGGTGACATTCCCGTGGTCCGGGCCCTGCTCGACCGCTTCCCCAGTGCCCGCGGCGACACCCTTTAGACTGGCGCGGCCATCCCCCTCACGGAACGGGCCTTCCCGCATGTCCACCCGCACCCGCGACGACCTGCGCAATGTCGCAATCGTCGCCCACGTCGACCACGGCAAGACCACCCTCGTCGACGCCATGCTCTGGCAGACCGGTTCGTTCGGTGACCACCAGCACGTCGACGAACGGGCCATGGACTCCGGGGATCTGGAACGGGAAAAGGGCATCACGATCCTCGCCAAGAACACGGCGGTGCATTGGAAGGGCGGCCCGGACGGGGCGATCACCTTCAACATCATCGATACTCCCGGGCACGCCGACTTCGGCGGCGAGGTCGAACGCGGGCTGTCCATGGTCGATGCCATCGCCCTGCTCGTCGACGCCTCCGAGGGGCCGCTGCCGCAGACCCGGTTCGTGCTCCGCAAGGCCCTGCAGGCGCATCTGCCGGTGGTCCTCGTGGTGAACAAGGTGGACCGGCCGGATGCACGGATCGCCGAGGTCGTCGACGAGACCTACGAGCTGTTCATGGATCTGCTCGACGGCACCGGCCTCGACGTGGACGCAGCCCTCGACTTTCCCGTCATCTACGCCTCGGCGAAGGCGGGCCGGGCCGGTCTGGAACGGCCGAAGGACGGTGAGCTGCCGGACAGCCCCGACCTGGAGCCGCTGTTCCGGGTGCTCGCCGACACCGTCCCGGCCCCTTCCTATGACGACGAGGTGCCGCTGCAGGCCCATGTGACGAACCTCGACGCCTCCCCGTTCCTCGGCCGGCTCGCCCTGTGCCGGGTGCGGTCCGGCACGATCAGCAAGGGCCAACAGGTCGCCTGGTGCCGCCGGGACGGCTCGACGCAGCGGGTCAAGGTCACCGAGCTGTTGATGACCGAGGCCCTGGAACGGGTCCCCGCCGAGCAGGCCGGACCCGGGGACCCGGCGATCTCTATGACCATCGGCGCGAACTCCTCGCCGATGGCCGGCCGGGTCCGGGGGACGAAGGTCACCGCCCGGCTGGTCAAGGAACGGCTGGACCGCGAACTCGTCGGGAATGTCTCCATCCGGGTGTTGCCGACCCCGCGCCCGGACGCCTGGGAGGTGCAGGGGCGCGGTGAACTCGCTCTCGCGATCCTCGTCGAGACGATGCGCCGGGAAGGGTTCGAACTCACCGTCGGGAAACCGCAGGTGGTTACCCGCACCGTTGACGGGGTGCTCTCCGAGCCCTTCGAGCATCTGACCATCGACGCCCCCGAGGAGTACCTCGGGGCGGTCACCCAGCTGCTCGCCCTGCGCAAGGGCCGGATGGAGCAGATGGTCAACCACGGCACCGGCTGGGTGCGGATGGAGTTCCGGGTGCCTTCGCGGGGGCTGATCGGTTTCCGTACCGAGTTCCTCACCGAGACCCGCGGCACCGGTATCGCCCACCACGTGTTCGAGGGCTACGAGCCGTGGGTCGGCGAGTTGCGTACTCGCGCCACCGGGTCGCTGGTCGCTGACCGCACCGGGGCCGCCACCGGGTACGCCATCGCCAACCTTCAGGAGCGCGGCAGCCTGTTCGTCGAGCCGAGCACCGAGGTATATGAGGGCATGATCGTCGGGGAGAATTCCCGGGCCGATGACATGGATGTGAACATCACCAAGGAGAAGAAGCTGACGAACATGCGGTCCTCGACCGCGGACGAGTTCGAGCGGCTCATCCCGGTCCGCCGGCTCTCCTTGGAACAGTGCCTGGAGTTCTGCCGGGACGATGAGTGCGTCGAGGTGACCCCCGACTCGGTGCGGATCCGCAAGGTCGAGCTGTTGGCGGTCGACCGGGAGAAGGCCCGCGCCCGGGCCCGGCGCGGTAGCTGACCCCGGGCGGGGTGTCTCGGTCGGGCGGGGCCCCTCGGCCGGGTGGGGCGCGTGCCCGGGGCGTGTCCGCGTCCTGGGGGCAGAATGCGCGCATGACCCCGGAACCGGCCCGGCGCCTGCTGCTCGTCCACGCCCACCCCGACGATGAGACTCTCTCCACCGGTGCCACGGTGGCCCGTTACGCCGCGCAGGGCGTTCGGGTCACCGTCCTCACCTGTACCCGGGGTGAGCGCGGGGACATTCTGGTTCCCGCGCTCGCCCACCTTGCCGCGGATCGGGAGGACCGGCTCGGCGAGCACCGGATGCGTGAACTCGATGCGGCGCTCGCTGCTCTCGGCGTCGACGATCATCGGTTCCTCGGGGAAGCCGGGTACGGTCGTCCGGCGCGGGTGTACCGGGATTCCGGCATGGTGTGGGCGGATGAGGGCATCGCGACCACCGACCCGGACGCCCCGCCCGACGCGTTCATCCGGGCCGATGTCGACGAGGCGGCAGCCCGGCTTGCCGATGTTCTCCGCGAGGTGCGCCCGCAGGTGCTCATCACCTACGAGCCGGGCGGCGGGTACGGTCACCCCGACCATGTGCAGGCGCACCGGGTGGCGATGCGTGCCGTCGACCTCGCCGCGGCAGCCCCGGGCGACGGCGGACCTGTCTGGGCGGTGCGCAAGGTGTATTGGAGTGTCCTTCCCGAGGGGCCGGCCCGGGCCGTCCTCCGGGAGATGCGGGCGCGGGCGGGCGCCGGGGTGCTTCCCTTCGCCGGGCCCGACGCGTTCGTTGCCGCCGACCCGGATGGGCGGCTGCCGACCGTCGTCGTCCCCGACGGGCAGGTCACTACGTGCCTGGACGGCACCCGGAACCTCGACCGTAAGGTCGCCGCGATGCGGGCGCACGCCACCCAGATCCGTCTCGCCGGAGAGTATTTCGCGTTGAGCAACGGACTCGGGCAGCCGGTCACCGGGGTCGAGTACTACCAGCTGGCCCGCGGTGAGCCCGCCGGTTCCCGCGACACCGACGGCCGAGAGACCGACCTGTTCGCCGGGGTGTGAACGTTCGTCGAGGTCGAGGTCGAGGTCGAGGTCGAGGTCGAGGTCCTTTTCGGGGTTGGGAGCCTCCGGTGTCGGTGT
>JARRQM010000017.1:0-15969 GCA_037381765.1 Kineosporiaceae bacterium | reverse complement strand
GTCTGCGCGATCCGTGGGGCGACGTCGGGGCAGCCCGCGGACCCCGGACACTGCCCGCGTACCGGGCCGAAGTCGACCACCCGGTCGAACCCGGCCGAGCGCACCGACGTGAGCAGGAGCTCGGCGAGAGCGGAATCCCGGGAACGTCCGGGGCCCTCCCCCGCGCCGGGGGTGGGGTCCGCGGCGGGGGCGGGATCCGCGACAGCTGCTGTGGCGTTCGGCAGGACGGAGGAGGACAGCACCGGGACCAGCACCGCGAGAACCGCGGCGGCGACGAAAGCGACCGAACCTGGGCGCACCCTCCGAGCGTCCACACGGCGATGGTACGGGACATCACCCCAATACCGGACAGGACCCGATGCCGACCGGCTCCCGCAGCTCACCTGGCGTGTATCGTCCCGATCAAGGGATGCCCGGGCAAAAAGCCCGGCCGGGGGGAGAGGCGTGGGGCCCTATGGTGACCGATCCGTCAACGGGTGACGGCCACGCCGATGGCGACGCCCTGGAACATGAAGCCTGGTCGGTGGCGCACGCCACGCTCAGCCACTGGACGTCGACCCCGCAGGCTCCCGACCCCAGGTCCTGCCTGGCCCTGGGCCGCTTCGATGCGGCCACCGCGGCCTTCTTCAGCCGGGTGCTCGGCCATGACGTCTCCCGGGTGACCGTTGCTTGCGGGGCGGGGATCACCGAACGGCTGCTCAAGGCGGATGCGCACGGGATGGCCTTCGGTACGGCGATCCTGCTCGACGAGAACTGGGCGGGGCAGTCCATCGAGCACGCGGTGCTACTGCTCGCCCACGAACTCGTGCACGTTGTGCAGCAGGGGATTGTGCCGCCGCTGGGTGGTCCTGCCTCAGCGGAGACCACCGTCCGCCTCAGCGCCCCCTACGCCCCCCAGTTCGCCGGTGGGGGTTCGGTCCCCGGGTGATCTTCGGGGGTTCCGGACCCGCCCGGGCCACCGTGCATCTCCGATGCACCATCGACACCGTGCATCTGCGATGCACCATCGGCACCGTCGTCGAGTGAGGTCACCGGGGTCCGGTCCGGGTCCGGGCGGGCCCGGACCGTGCGCCAGGACATGGCGAGCCCGTCGAAGACGAGCAGCCGGCCGACCAACGGGTCACCGAGCCCGCAGAGCAACTTGACCGCCTCGGTCGCCATCACCGACCCGACGGCCGCGCAGGTCACCCCGAGTATCCCGGCTTCCCCGCAGGACGGTGCGGCGCCGGGGTGCGGCGGGGACGGGAACAGGTCGCGGTACACCGGCCCGTGCCCGGACCAGAACACGGAAACCTGACCGTCGAATCCCTGCACCGCCCCCCACAGGTGCGGTAGGCGGAGCATCTCGCAGGCGTCGCCGAGCAGGTAGCGGGTGGTGAAGTTGTCGCTCGCGTCGACGACCAGGTGGTAGCCGTCGAGCAGGTCGAGGGCGTTCCCGCGGTGCACCCGTACCGGGTGGGGACGGACCCGGACGTCCGGGTTCTGGGCGAGCACCCGGTCGCGGGCGCAGTCCACCTTCTCCCGGCCCAGGTCGGCCTGCCCGTGCAGGATCTGGCGTTGCAGGTTGGTCTCGTCGACGGTGTCGGCGTCGGCGATGCCGAGGGTGCCGACGCCCGCGGCAGCCAGGTAGAGCAGCACCGGCGAGCCGAGCCCCCCGGCGCCGACGACGAGTACCCGGGCGGCCGCGAGGCGACGCTGCGCCTCATCACCGAACCCGTCCAGGATGAGGTGGCGGGCGTAGCGCCGGTGGGCTCCCGGAGTCAGCGGTCCGCCGGGTTCGACGAGGGGCGGCAGGGGCACGGCGGTCCTCACGGGGTGGGCCACGGGTTCGGCCGGCACGCGCCGAGCCCCTTGGTCTGCTGCATCATCACCGGGGCCGGCCGTCCCGGGCCCGGGCACTGCTCGTGGTGGTGCCCGAGGGTGTGCCCGACCTCGTGGTTGACGAGGTACTGCCGGTAACCGGTGCGGTCGGTGCCGTACCCGGGGGTCGCCCGCACCCACCGGTACAGGGTGAGCACCGCGGTGTCCCCCACCCCGCAGGACAGGGTGCCCATGGTCCGCAGCGGCGCGCACAGGTCCGCGGAGGTGTCCGGGCTGGCCAGGACGACCCGGATATCCGGGTCAGCACCGGAGGTCCGGGCGAAACGCAGCGTGCCGCCATGTCCCCAGCCGCGCGGGTCGTTCAGGGTGGCCAGGACGAAATCGGCGAACAGGTCCGCATGAACCGCGAGGCCCCGTTCGACCTCGACGCGCACGGTGCGCACCGGGCCGGACCCGGGGGCAGCCTGGTCCCCGGCGACGATCCGCAGGGTCCCCGCGCCGCGCTGCGGGATCTGCGCGGAGAGCAGTCCCGCGGCGAGATCGGCCGGGGTCAGCCAGGCGGCCGCCGCCGAACCCGACGGGCTGCCGGACGGTCCGGACGGTCCGGATGGCCCGGACTGCGGCCCGGCGGTCGTGGTCCTCGGGGAGGTCGCGCCGGTGGGTCCGGCCGTCCCGGGGGCCGTCGGGACGACGGCCTTCCGCTCCGCGGGGGTGAGTTCCGTCGACGTCATCGCGGGTGGTGTCCAGGCCAGCAGTGACCCCGGACCGGGTCCCCCGGCCAGCCGGACGGCCCCCGTGGCGGCCCCGGCGACGAGCAGGGACGCGAGACCGGCGAGCAGGTACCGGCGTCCCCGACGGGTACCCGGACGCCCCCGCGCGGGCTCCTCCCGGTGCCGTCCGCGCGCGTCAGCCATCCCGCGAGCATCGCACGAATCTGGGTGCCCGCCGCGCCACGAGCGGTTACCCGCCGGTAGGCTCGTGTCGCGTGCCGTCCCCGTCCGGACCGCAACTCACCGCCAGGAGGCCTGCCGTGACCACGACCCCGACACCGGGGGCCGACGCCCCGGTCAAGGGCGCCAGGCTCCCCCGGACGGCCCGCCGCCTCCAGCTGCTCGGCGCCGCCCGGGCGGTGTTCGTCGCCCAGGGCTACCACGCCGCCGCCATGGACGAGATCGCCGAGCGGGCCGGGGTCAGCAAACCGGTGCTCTACCAGCATTTCCCGAGCAAACGGGAGCTGTACCTGGCGCTGGTCACCCAGCACACGGCGGAACTCACCGCTTCCGTGCGCGAAGCCCTCGCCTCGACGACGGTGAACAAGCAGCGGGTCGCCGCCACCATCCAGGCCTTCTTCGCCTTCGTCGACGCCGATGGCGGAGCCTTCCGGCTGGTCTTCGAATCCGACCTGACCAGCGACGACGAGGTGCGCGCCCTGGTGGACGAGTCGATGCAGTCGGTTGCCGGTTCGATCGCCGGGGTGATCCGGGAGGACACCGGGCTGCCCGAGGACCAGGCCGTCCTGCTCGGCGTGGCGCTCGCCGGGATGGCGCACACCGCCGCCCGCTACTGGGTGCATTCCGACCAGCGGATCCCCCGGGAGACCGCCGACCAGTTGATCGCCCAGTTGTCCTGGCGCGGCGTCCGGGGTTTCCCGCGCACGGACATCCACCCCGTCGGCTAGCCTGACCGGGGCGTCACCGAGGCGCCCGGAACAACATCCAGGAGGTACCGGTGGAGGTCAAGATCGGCGTGCGGGACGTCGCCCGCGAGGTCGTGCTGGAGTCCGAGCAGACCCCGGCCGATATCGCCGCCGCCGTGGAGGAGTCCATCGCCAAGGGCACGATGCTCAACCTCACCGACGACCGCGGCCGTCTCGTCCTCGTCCCGGGGGCGCTCATCGGCTACGTCGAGATCGGCGCCCCCGAGTCCCGCAAGGTCGGTTTCGGCGCCTGAGAGCCTGTTGGTCGACCCCTGCGCGGGTGAACAGGCGCCCCGGCGCGGGGCCCGGCACGACCGCCGGAGTTTCGTCATCGCGGAGCGATGACGGGCGGTCCGGGACGCCGCCGGGCACCGTCCCGGTGCCACGCGACCGCGGGACGGGAGATCACCGACCGGCCCGGACCGCCCCGGTCAGGCCGACAGCCCCAAGGTGGCCATCCGCCGGGCGTGCGCGTCTGCCATCCGGGAGAACATCCGGACGAGTTCGGCGAGGTCGGCCCCGGGGCGTTCGGGGGAGCCGACGAGCAGCCCGGTCAGCCCGTCCCGGTCGGCGGCGACCCGCTGGGCCTGGCTGAGGGCTTCCCCGACCAGCCGGCGCCCCCACAACGCGAGCCGGCCGGCGACCCGCGGATCCGCCTCGATCGCCGACCGCACCTCCGCGACGACGAACTCCGCCTGCTCGCTGTCGGCGAGCACGACGGTGACCAGGCCGTGCACGTCCGGGCTGATGAAGGCGCTGATCTCGCGGTAGAAGTCGGCGGCCATCCCGTCCCCGACGTAGGCCTTGACGAGGCCCTCCAACCAGGTGGCGGGGGCGGTGCGCTCGTGGAAGGCGTCGATCGCGGCGACGAACGGGGCCATCGACGCCTCCGGGTCCACCCCCATGTCCTGCAGTTCCCGCTGCAACCGGGCGAAGTGCCCGAACTCGACACTCGCCATCCGGGCGAGTTCCGCCTTCGCGGCGAGGGTCGGCGCCAGGTCGGCGTCGGCGGCGAGCCGGGAGAAAGCGGTCAGTTCCCCGTAGGCGAGCACGCCGAGCAGGTCGACGACGGCCCCACCACCGTCGGTGGACCCCGGGTCGGCCGCCTCGCCCGCGCCCGGTCGATTGCCCTCGACGGGAGTGGTTTCCTCGCTCATGTCGGCAGGGTAGCGAGCCGAAACAGGAGGGTCGCGGGCCGCCATGGCGGTCACCCGACCGGGTGCCGAATCTCCGGTTCCCCGCCCGCGACGACGCGACCAGGTACGATGGCCGCCGTACACGGATGACCGGTCGGCGGACCGATCGGCTCCGACCATCGCGGAGTGGCCCGCAGCGGGTGCGCGCATACGGCGCCCGGTTCACGGCGTGCGGCCCCCGCCCCGACAGTAAGGCACTCGTGTCCCCTGACAACAAGACCTTCACATCCGCTGACGTCCCGGCCCTGGCCGAGACCGCCCCGCCCGCCCCGTCAACCGACGGCGCCGAGGACCGGGACGTGTCCGAGGACGTCCCCGCTCCCCCGAGTTTCGTCGATCTCGGCGTCCGCGCGGACATCGTGCGGTCCCTCGCCGAGGGCGGGATCACCTACCCGTTCCCGATCCAGGCGATGACCCTCCCGGTCGCGCTCACCGGCCACGACATCATCGGCCAGGCGAAGACCGGCACCGGGAAGACCCTCGGGTTCGCCATCCCCCTGCTGCACCGGGTGACCGGCCCGGGTGAGCCCGGCTGGGACGACCTCGCCGACCCCGGCCGCCCGCAGGCCCTGGTCATCGTGCCGACCCGGGAACTCGCCGTCCAGGTCGCCGGTGACCTCGACGCCGCCGCCAAGCACAGCCCGGCCCGGGTTCTCACGGTGTACGGCGGGCGCGCCTACGAACCGCAGATCGAGGCGCTGCGCCGCGGCGTCGAGATCGTCGTCGGCACCCCGGGACGCCTGCTCGACCTCGCCCAGCAGAAGCACCTCGACCTCGGTCATGCCCGCGCCGTCGTCCTCGACGAGGCCGACGAGATGCTCGACCTCGGGTTCCTGCCCGATGTGGAGCGGCTGCTCGCGCTCACTCCGGCGGGCCGGCAGACCATGCTGTTCTCCGCGACCATGCCCGGCCCGGTGGTTTCCCTGGCCCGGCAGTTCATGACCCAGCCGACGCACATCCGGGCCGCCGACCCGGATGACACCGGGGCCACGGTCAAGGCCACCGCACAGTACGTGTACCGGGCGCATTCCCTGGACAAGACGGAGATGCTGGCCCGGATCCTGCAGGCCGACGGGCGGGGTCTGACCATCGTGTTCTCCCGGACCAAACGGACCGCGGCGAAAGTCGCCGACGACCTCGCCACCCGGGGGTTCGCCGCCGCGGCGATCCACGGCGACCTCGGCCAGGGCGCCCGGGAGCAGGCCCTGCGCGCCTTCCGGAACGGCAAGATCGACGTGCTCGTCGCCACCGATGTCGCCGCCCGCGGTATCGACGTCGACGACGTCACCCACGTAATCAACTACGTCTGCCCGGAGGACGAGAAGACCTACCTGCACCGGATCGGGCGCACCGGCCGGGCCGGGAACACCGGTACCGCGGTCACCTTCGTCGACTGGGAGGACCTGCCCCGCTGGGGGCTCATCGACAAGGCCCTCGACCTGGGCATCCCGGATCCGGCGGAGACCTACTCCTCCTCCGCGCACCTGTTCGAGGACCTGGACATCCCCGAAGGAACCCGCGGCACCCTGCCGCGGTCCGCCCGCACCCGGGCCGGGCTGGACGCCGAGAAGATCGAGGACCTCGGCGAAACCGGCCGGGGGCGCCGCGCCCCGCGGGGTGACAGCCCCGGCAAGCGTCGCGGTCCCGGCGGGCGGCGCGGTGAGGGCGAGCCCCGCGAGCACGGACATGATGAGGAGCGCCCCGCGCGCGCCCAGAACCGGACCCGGCAGCGCCGGCGTACCCGCGGCGGCAAACTGGTTGCGGTGAGCGGGCAGGCAGTGGAGGAGCCGACCGGGGAAGGGTCCTCGCCGGTTCCTCCCCCGAGCGGGGCCGCCGCCGAGGGGAACGCCCTGCAGGACGGCACCGACACGGCACCGAAGCGGCGCCGTCGCCGGCGCGGCGGCCGCGGGCGGGGCGGTTCGCACGGATCCGCCGGGAACCTCCCGGACACTGCTGGGGACGGCACCGTGGACCTACCGCAGACCGCCCTGGCCTGATCAACCGACCTGATCAGCCAACCTGATCGACCGACCTGACCAGCCGGTCCGGTCAACCAGCCTGGTCGACCGATCTGATCAGCCGGTCCGGTCACCGACGCATCAGCTGGTCCGTCCGCGCCGGGCGGCCCCGGGACACCCGTCCGGGGTCACCCGGCGCGGCGACGCGTCGGACGGCGGCCGGGGCCGATCCCCCAGGCGCGCAGCAACCCGAGGGCGAGTTCCCGGTAGGCGCGGGCCCCGGCGGAACGGGTCGCGGTCCGCAGCACCGGCCGGCCCAGCGCGGGGGCTTCGGCGAACCGCACCGAACGCGGCACCGGCGGGCTGAGCACGGGAACCTCGAACCGTTCTCCGACGTCGGCGAGTACGGCCCGGGCATGCATGGTCCGGGCGTCGAACATCGTCGGCAGGATCCCGCGGACCAGGAGCCGCTCGTTCACCGCGGCACGCACGTCGGCGACGGTGTCGAGGAGCTGGCCGACCCCGCGGTGGCCGAGCATCTCGCACTGCAGCGGGATGAGCACCTCATCGGCCGCGGCGAGGGCGTTGAGGGTGAGCATGCCCAGTGACGGCGGGCAGTCGAGCAGGATTACCTCGTAGTCGCCGGCCACCGGGGCGAGCGCGCGGTGCAGTACCCGTTCCCGGGAGGGCACGACGAGCAGTTCCGCCTCGGCCGCGGCGAGTTCCAGGGCCGCGGGGAGCACCTCCGGGCCGGTGCCGGTGACGGTGACCGCCGAGGCGATCCCGACCCGGCCGAGCAGCACGTCGTGCAGCCCGATCGCGGGTTCGTCGGGGTCCAGTCCCAGCGAGAAGGTCAGCCCGGCCTGCGGGTCGAGGTCGACGAGCAGCACCCGCAGCCCGTGCTCGGCGAAGGCCGCCCCCAGACTGACGACCGTGGTGGTCTTGGCCACCCCGCCTTTCTGGTTGGCCACGGCGATGATCCTGCCCATACCTCCATTGTCGACGAGAACTTCAACCTGCGATCACCGGCCGATAGCGTCACCCTCAACGTGATGAGGGACAAGCCGGACGGCGCCGCCTCCACCCCGGGGAACGGTGCACCCGAGGACGGGGGCGGGGCCGTGGTGCACCCGTTCCCGGTCCGGCCCGACCGCGGGAGGGTCCCGGCGGCGGACGCGGGCCCGGGGCGGAGCCTGTTCACCGCGAGCAGCGTCACCTGGCGGGTGCACGGGGATCCGTTGATGGGGGTCGCCGGGCTGCGCGGACTGTTCCTGCATGCCCTGCATCCGGTGGCGATGGGTGCGCTCGCCGATCACGAGGCGCGCTGGGACCCGTGGCGCCGACTGTCCCGTACCGCGCACTACATCGGCGTGTCGACCTTCGGATCGGCCAGTGACGCCATGCTCGCCGGGTCACGGCTGCGTGCGGTGCACGCCCGAGTTCACGGAGTAACCGGATCGGGGCGTCCCTACACGGCCGAGGACCCGTGGCTGCTCGGCTGGGTGCACAACTGCCTCGTCGCTTCCTTCCTGGAAATCACCACCCGCGGCGGGCTCCCCCTGTCCCCGGACGAACAAGACGCCTACATCGCCGAACAGGTACGGACGGCGACCCTGGTCGGCCTGGAACCCGATGACGTCCCCCGGAACCGCGCCGCCCTGCTCGACTACTTCCGGCAGACCCGCGACACCCTCGTGGTCACCCCGGCGGCACGGAACGCCGTACTCCAGGCCCTGCTCCCGGCCCCGCCGACAGCCGAAGACGAGCCGCGCCCGCCGTGGGCAGCGGTCGCCGGACTCGCTTTCTCCTCGCTGCCGCCGTGGGCGCGCCGGATGTACGCGCTCCCGGAACTCACCGAGGCCGCGGCCCTCGACGATGCGACGACCACCGTGGCCCTGCGCCGGCTGCGGAGCACCCTGGACGGGCACCGGTGGGCCACCCCGCCGAAACCCGGCACCCGCCGCGGCACCCACAGCACCCACAGCACCCACGGCACCCACGGCACTCACGGCACCCACGACCGGGGTCCCGGGAACGGGGGCGGACGCCGGCTCAGGCCTCTCCCGTGACGAAGGCCCGCACCGCGTCGGCGACCAGCTGCACCGCGATCGCCGACAGCAACAACCCCGCCACCCGGGCCACCAGCATCACCCCGGTCTCCCGGATCACCCGGTGCAGCACCACCGCGAAACGCATCGTGAGAAAGAGCGTCACGTGCACCGCGAGGATCCCGGCGGCAACCGCGAGCCGATCGACGAGATCATCCGCCTGGGCCACGAACAGCATGGTCGCGACGATCGCCCCGGGTCCGGCGAGTAGCGGGGTTCCGAGCGGGACGAAGGCGACGTTCACCCCGTCGGCGCGTTCCGGGTCCTGGTCGCGTCCGGTGAGTAGGTCCAGTGCGATGAGCAGGAGCAGCAGCCCACCCGCGGCCTGCAACGCCGGTAGGGACACGTGCAGGTAGGACAGGATGCCCTGACCGAACACCGCGAACGTGACGATGACCAGGAGGGCCACGGCGACGGCCTGCTGGGCGGCCCGCACCCGTTGCCGATGCTCCAGGGAACCGGTGAGGGCGAGGAAGACCGGCAGGGTCCCCGGCGGGTCCATGATGACGAACAGGGTGACGAAGGTCTCCGTACCCAGTCGGGCCGCACCGTTCATGTGCTGGCCGCGCTCCCCCGGCCGGCGGCGAGCACCGCCTCGACCGCGGCGTCCGGGGTGGTGCACTCACCGATCCGGTAGTGCCGGGCGGCACCGTGGTAGTCGCTGCTGCCGGTCCAGAACAGTTCGTGTTCGGCGGCGAGGCGGCGAACCCGGTCGCGCTGCTCGGGGGTGTGGTCGGGGTGGTCGGCCTCGATCCCGCGCAGCCCGGCTCGGGCCAGTTCGCCGATCGCTTCTTCCGGGAGCACCCGGCCGCGCTGCGCGGCGAGCGGATGGGCGAGGACGGGTACGCCCCCGGCCCGCAGCACCATCTGCAAGGCGTCGCCGACCTGCGGCGCCCCGTGCGGGACGTAGTACCGGGAGGTGCGGTGCAGCAGGGTGGCGAATGCCTCGTCCCGGCTGCCGACGAGGCCGCGGGCGACGAGGGCGTCAGCGATGTGCGGGCGGCCCACCGCGGCCCCGGAAGCCACCTGGGCCTCGACCTCCGCCCAGGTGAGGCCGGTATCGGCGGCGAGCAGGTCGACCATCCGCCGGGCCCGGGTGTTCCGGTCCTCCCGGGTGGCCCGCAAGGTGCCGCGCAGGTCCGGTTCCTCCGGGTCGTGCAGGTAGGACAGCAGGTGCACGGTGATATCCCCGTACAGGCAGGAAATCTCGGTACCCGGAACCAGCAGCAGGCCGAGAGCGTGCGCCTCCTCGGCGGCCTCGTCCCAGCCCGCGGTCGTGTCGTGGTCGGTGAGGGCGAGCCGCAGCCTACGACCGCGCCGGCCGGGCCGGGACCGAGGCCCGCGACGGGACGTCCCGGAACGCGAATCAGGCCGACGTTCAGCCCAGATGCGGGCAGAGCGCCCCGTGCGGGACGTCCTGGAGGTACTCCGCGTCCCGGGCGTCCTGCAGGGCGAACCGTTCGAGCAGGACCACCCCGGCCTGTTCCGGCCAGACCAAGGCCCAGAGCCACACCCCGGCGGCCTCGCCGACGTACACCGCCCGGCCCCGGGAAGGCACCGCCCACAGCGGGGTCTCATGCCCGCCGACCGACAGTTTCAGGTGCGGGGCCCCGCCGGTCATCGACGTCCCCGGATCGACGTCCGGCAGCCCGGCCAGGTGCGCCCCGAGCCCGATCCCGGGCTGTTCGGCGACGAGCAGCAGGTCGGCGGAGCGTTCCGGTTCCGGTCCCGGCTCCGGTTCCGGTCCCGGCTCCGGTTCCGCAGCCGCCGGCCGGCCGGACGGGTGGGATACGGCGAGCGGATTCGGTCCGGAGCAGGCGACGACCACGGCGACCGGCCCGCTGTGCTCATCCCCGGCCATCCGCAGCCCGGTCACCAACCAGCCGGTGGGTAGCGGCCAGGGCAACCACAACGGCACCCGACTGCGCGGGCCGAGGTGGTGGAAGGCCTCGGGGCTGCCCACCATCGCGGGGTGCAGCGGGGCGACACCCCCGTGCGCGGAACAGGTCCAGGCATCCGACCACACCCCGGGGGGCCGGGTCTCCTCCCCGCACCGTGGGCAGGTCAGCGTCGCCGTCACCCCTCAGACAGTCCCCCTCCCGGGGCAGGAGGTCAAGGGGGCCCGCCGCCGTACGGGTACCTGCCGGGGCCCCTACAGCCAGCCGGTGCGTTCGAGTTCGGCGGCGCAGCCGTCGGCGTCCCGGAAGTGCAGCCCGCCCCAGCCGAGCGCGCGGGCCGGGACGAGATTGACCGGACGGTCGTCGATCATCAGGACCGGCCCGTCGTCGAGACCGAGCCGGTGCACGGCCGTCCGGTAGATCTCCGGCTCCGGTTTCACCTGCTGTACCCGGGAGGAGAAGATCCCGTCCTCGAACCATGCGGTGAACCGGGGGTCGGCGGCCAGCCGGTCCGCGAAGGGGGCGGGCATGTTCGACAGGTAGACGAGCCGGTGCCCGGCGGCCCGCAGCCGCTCCACCAGGTGGACGGTCGGGGCGAGGTAGTCCAGATGTCCGTCGATATCGTCCAGCAGGGCGCGCAGGACGGCGGCATCCAGCCCGGTCCGGGCGCGGACCCGGGCGATCAGTCCCTCGGCGTCGAGGGTCCCGCGGTCGAAGGCCGACCAGTCGCTGTCCGGGGTGAAGTCCTGGAACACGACGGTGACGAGCGCGTCCACGGTCACCGGACCGGGCGGGAACAGTCCCGGCCGCGCCCACAATTCCGGCTGCCGGTCCAGTACGCCGCGCAGCAGCACGTCCGGTTCCCAGCGGAGCAGGACCCCGCCGAGGTCACAGACCAGTGTCCATCCGGTACCCACCCGCAGATGCTACGCGCGCGGATCGGCCGGGTCGGATGCGACCATGGAACCCATGAACGCCGAACAGCCCGCCGCCCCCGCCGCCTCCGCGGGCGATCCGCACTCCCCCGTCGCCCCCGCCACCCTCGCGGCCCCCGCTGCCTCCGCGGGCGGCCACCGGCAGCGCCCCACCTCCCCGGCGTTCCGTGCCTTCATCGCCTCCGGCTGGCGGGACCGCCCCACCGGGCTCCCCGCCCGCAGCGCCGCGGCCGGCCCCGCCGCCGCCCGCCGGGAACGGCTGTCCGCCCTGTTCCCCGGGCAGCGGCTGGTGATCCCTGCCGGGGCGCTGCGCACCCGCAGTAACGACACCGATTACCGGTTCCGCCCGCACTCGGCCTTCGCGCACCTCACCGGGCTCGGCGGGGACCGCGAACCGGATGCCGTACTGGTCTGCGAACCCGATGCCGGCGGACATCAGGCGCACCTGTTCTTCCGGCCCCGGGCCGAACGGGACACCGAGGAGTTCTACGCCAACTCCACCTACGGGGAACTGTGGGTCGGGGCCCGCCCCACTCTGGCGGAGGTGGCCGCGGAAACCGGTCTGGACTGCCGCCACCTCGACGAACTCGACGAGGCCCTGGCCAAGGACGTCGGCGGGGACGGGGTGACGGTCCGGCTGCAACGCGACGCCGACCCCCGGGTCGAACGGACCCTGCACCGGATCCGGGAGGCCGCCGGCACCGGCGAGGAGCAGGCGGCCCAGGACGACACCGAATTCGCCCGGACGTTGAGCGAGCTGCGCCTGGTCAAGGACGCCTGGGAGATCGACCAGCTCCGGGAGGCCTGCGCGATCACCGCCCGCGGCTTCGCCGACATCGTCCGGGAACTGCCCCGGGCCACCACCGTGCCGCGCGGCGAACGGGTCGTCGAACGGGCCTTCGAGGGCCGGGCCCGGGAGGAGGGCAACGGCGTCGGCTACGACACCATCGCCGCTTCCGGGGCACACGCCTGCACCCTGCACTGGATCCGCAACGACGGCCCGGTACGCGACGGTGACCTGATCCTGATCGACGCCGGGGTCGAACTGGACAGCCTGTTCACCGCCGACATCACCCGCACCTTGCCGGTCTCCGGCACCTTCAGCGACGCCCAGCGGCGGGTGTACGAAGCGGTTCTTGACGCCGCCGACGCCGCCTTCAGCGCGGTACGCCCCGGCGCCCGGTTCCGCGACGTGCACACCGCCGCCATGGAGGTGATCGCCACCCGGCTGGCCGACTGGGGGCTGCTCCCGGGGACCGCACAGGAATCCCTCGCCCCGGAGGGGCAGTTCCACCGCCGCTGGATGGTCCACGGCACGAGCCACCACCTCGGCCTCGACGTGCACGACTGCGCGAGCGCCCGACGGGAGCTGTACCTCGACGGGGTGCTCGAACCCGGCATGGTGTTCACCATCGAACCCGGGCTGTACTTCGGCGCCGACGACCTGCTCGCCCCCGAGGAATTGCGCGGGATCGGGGTGCGCATCGAGGATGACGTGCTCGTCACCTCCGACGGCGTGGAGAACCTGTCCGCGGCCCTGCCGCGCACCATCGACGACGTCGAGGCGTGGATGGCACGACTGCGGGGGTAGCCCCGCTCGGTACGGCCCACCTCGGGAGCAGCCCCGCCCCTTCAGGGGCCGCGCAGGGGTCTGGGCACCGGACGAGGACAGGCGGGTAGCTTCCGGCCCATGGTCAGACCTTCCGTCCCCGGCTCCGCCGGCTCCCCGCCCGGACGCCGGCGTGTCGCCGGACTCGTCGGCGTCGCCGGGCTCGTCACCGGCCTCGTCATGGCGTCGCTGCCGATGGCCCCGGACCCGCTCTATGTCTCCGGCGTCGGTCTGGACGCGACGGGCCGGGTCGTGGACCTGGACGGGCAGCAGCTGCTCCCGGGGCCCCGGGTGATCGCTCCCGGACCCGATGCCACCCCGGAGACCTCGCTCGCGATCCATCGGCTCGCCGCGGACCAACGGACCTGGCTCGCCGGGGGCGTCGTACCCGGCCACGGCACCCCGTGGGCCGGAATGGTCCACGACGCCCTGCTCGACATCCACGTACTCACCTCCGCCAATGGAGCCACCGTCGCGGGACAGGCCCCGTCCTGGCGGTACGTGTGGCCCCGGGACGCTTCGTTCGCCGCGGTCGCCCTGGCCCGCACCGGGCACCACGCCGACGCCGAGGCGGTACTCACCTTCCTGCAGTCCCGGCAACGATCCGACGGACGGTTCGAGGCCCGGTACCGGCCGGATCGGCCCGGGGTTCCCGACGATCGGGGCCTTCAGCTCGACAGCACGGGATGGGTGCTCTGGGCCGCCGCTGAGGCCGTCGACGCACAGCCCCCCGAGCGGCGCACGGACACCCTCCGGCTCCTCGACCCCCAGGTACGCCGGGCCGTTGCGGCGGCGGTCGAAGCGGTTGACCCGGGGACCGGGCTCCCCCCGGCCTCCCCGGACTTCTGGGAAGTCGAGGAATCCCGACCCACGCTGGGCTCCGCCGCCCCCCTCCTCGCGGGTCTGCACGCAGGGGCGGCCCTGCGTTCAGCGGTGGGGGACAGTGCTGGGGCCGCACAGGCCTCCCGGGCGGCCGGACGCCTCACCGAGGGACTCTCCCGGTTCGCCGCCCAGGGTTATCCGAGCCACCTGGGAGGTTCCGAGACGGACATCGCCGTGGCCTTTCTCCTGCCCCCGTTCACCCGGACGGCCGACCCCGCGGCGCACGCCGCCCTCCGTTCCGTCGTCCCGCGGTTGAGGCGCCGCTCAGGGGGCCTCGCCCCCGGGGCGACGTGGAAGAAGGACGGGGTGTCGTGGACTCCCGAGACGGCGATCGTCGCCCTCGTCGAGGCGACCGCCGGGAACCAGGAGGCCGCCGCGGACCTGCTGATCTGGTTGGACGCGCATCGCACACCGTCCGGAGCCCTGCCGGAGAAGGTGCGCGCCGATGGCTCCCCCGCCGGGACGGCCCCGCTGACCTGGACGGCGGCGGTGGTCGTCCTCGCCGCGGACGCCCTCGACGGCCGTGCTGCGGTTCACGCGCAGGGGCGGGGAATGAGCCGTTACCGGGGGTCCTCCGCCCCCGGCTCCCGCGCCGACCCCTCGGGCGTCGACCCTTCCTGCGTGAGCCGCTCCTGCTCGGCTCGTTCCCGGGCCTCCCGCTCCCGCTGCTCCTGACGTCGGCGCTGCATGACCTCCCCGTAGGTGAGTCCCTCCGGGGCGGCCTCCGCTACCTGCTCGCCGCCGGCGGCGGGCAGTCCTTCCGGCGGGGTGGTCGATACCGGCGGGACCGACGGGGGTGGAAGGTCGACACCGGCCGGGCCGGTAACCCCGGTCGGTCGTTGTTGTGACGACGGCGCGTCCCCGCTCCGCACGGTCCCGGAGATGCCGGCTCTCATGTCGCCGGCCGCCGGGACGCCCCGGGCCGCGTCACTGCCGGGCAGCCGCGACAGCAGCTCCCGAGCCTGTCCGGCGTGCTCGGGCATGCACAGCACCTCGTACTCCCCGGCGACGATCTGGCTGGTGGAGGTGAAGTCGCGACGTCCTCCGGTGAAGGCGTAGGAGATCACCCCGAACAACATGCCGAACCCGGCGCCGATGAACACTGCGGCGAACAGGCCCAGTTCGGCACCCCCGCCGAACAGGGACAGCAACACCCCCACGAACAGCCCGAACCAGGCCCCGGACGCCGCCCCCGCCACGGCCACCCGCGGGTAGGACAGGCGCCCGGTGACCCGCTCGACCATCCGCAGGCCACTCCCGACGATGGTGACGAGCTGGACCGGGAAGTGCTCATCGGAGAGGAAGTCGACGGCCCGCTGCGCCTCCAGGTAGGTGTCGTAGCGGGCGATCGTCTCCCCCCGGGGAGGCGTGGGGATCCGGGAGTTCGCCTGCCCACCGAAAGGTCCGAGGTTCGACATACCTCTATCCTCCCCGATATCCCCCGGTGCCCGTCGCCCGAGCCCGTCCTCGGCCCGAAGTGCCCGCCTTGCGGGCCCCGAGCTCCCGCCGGGTCGCGGCCGGAAGATACCGGGGCGTTTCGGAAACCCCGGGGTCGGGGCAGGACCGTGTTCCGGTCACGACCCCGGTACCGTCGGGTCGGGGCAGGACCGCGTTCCCCCGCGATTCCCCCTCGACCCGGTGACCGACGCCCGGTGGTCGCCCCGATCGAGGCCCCGGTCGAAAGGAGCCCCGCATGCCCCCCGAACCCTCCGGCCAGAACCGGGCCTGGTGGCGAGAACCGGTTCCGCCGCCGTCCGATCCCGCACCGGCAGTTTCCCCCGCACCAGTTGTGTCCCCGGAACCAGCTGCTTCCCCGGCGCCGGTTGTTTCCCCGGAACCAGCTGTTTCCCCCGCGCCGGACGCGCG
>JARRQM010000016.1:0-10868 GCA_037381765.1 Kineosporiaceae bacterium | reverse complement strand
AGTCGGTGTCCGTGGTGCCCGGCACCATCGGATGCGGGGCGGTCGGGATCCCGGGGTCGGCCGGGGCGAGCAGGTCCTGTTTCTCGTAGATCAGCCCGGCCCGGCTCGGCCCGGCGAGTTCGTAGTCGTTCGTCATCGTCAGGGCCCGCGTCGGGCACGCCTCGATGCACAGGCCACAGCCGATACACCGCAGGTAGTTGATCTGGTACACCCGGCCGTACCGTTCCCCCGGGGAGTAGCGCTCCTCCTCGGTGTTCTCGTCGGCCTCGACCAGGATCGCATCCGCCGGGCAGGCCCAGGCGCACAGCTCGCAGCCGATGCACCGTTCCAGCCCGTCCGGGTACCGGTTGAGCTGGTGCCGGCCGTGGTAGCGGGGTTTCGGTGGCACCTTCTCCCGCGGGTACTCCTCGGTCACCATGGGGGTGAACATCGTGGAGAAGGTCACCCCGAAACCGGCGACCGCGGCAAGCAGGCCGGGGCTCTCGGTTCCCGGGCGGATGGCCCGTTCCCCGGTCCCGGACCCGGCACCGCTTGCGGTGTCCCGACCGGACCCGACACCGCTTGCGGTGTCCCTACCGGACTCAGCCACCCTGGACCTCCCGGATGTCGTCGGCGGCCTCCGTGGCGCCGCCGCTGGCGGGCCCGGAAGTACGGATGAGGCGCTGCCCCGGTAGTGCCGGGACGGGGAAGCCGCCCGCGAACGGGTCGACCTCCTCGGGGATGTCGGCGTGCATCGCCGCGCGGGCCGCCTCCCGACGGCGCCAGGTGAGGTCGACCATGAAGTAGATCCCGACCACGACGACGAGGAGCAGACCCAGCAGCGCGTACCGGGTGCCACCGGTCGCCTCACCGCTGCGCAGCACGCGCAGGGTGGAGACCATGACGACCCAGACCAGGGCGGCGGGGATGAGTACCTTCCAGCCGAAGCTCATGAACTGGTCGTAGCGTAGCCGCGGCAAGGTTCCGCGGAGCCAGATGAACAGGAAGAGGAAGGCGAAGGTCTTCCCGATGAACCACAGCATCGGCCACCAGCCGGTGTTCAGCATCCCGTCACCGATCGCCGACAGCGGCCACGGAGCCCGCCACCCGCCGAGGAACAGCGTCGTCGCGATCGCCGAGACGGTCACCATGTTCACGTACTCGGCCAGGAAGAACAGGGCGAACTTCAGCGAGGAGTACTCGGTGTGGAACCCACCGACGAGTTCCCCCTCGGCCTCGGCCAGGTCGAAGGGGGCCCGGTTGGTCTCCCCGACCATCGCGATGACGTAGATGACGAACGACGGGAGCAGCTGGATCGCGAACCAGGACGGCATCGCCACCGACTGCCCGAACAGCGCTACATGGTTGGCCTGGGCCTGGGCGTCGACGATCTGTGAGGTCGACATCGACCCGGCGTAGAGGAAGACGCTGATCAGTGAGAGTCCCATGGCGATCTCGTAGGAGATCACCTGGGCCGACGAACGCAACCCGCCGAGCAGCGGGTAGGTGGACCCGGACGACCAGCCGGCGAGCACGATCCCGTAGACCCCGACCGCGGCCACCGCGAGGACGAAGAGCACGGCCACCGGCAGGTCGGTGAGCTGCAGCGGGGTATCGATCGAGGTGAACGGCAGGTGCGCGACCGGCCCGAAGGGGATCACCGCGAAAGCGGTGAACGCCGCCGTGGCCGAGATGATCGGGGCCGCGACGTACACGACCCGGTCGACCATCGTCGGGATGATGTCCTCCTTCAGGGCGAGTTTCACCCCGTCGGCGAGGCTCTGCAGCAGCCCGTACGGCCCGACCAGGTTCGGCCCGGGCCGGGACTGCATCCGGGCGACGACCCGGCGTTCCATCCAGATCATGAACAGGGTGGCGACGACGAGGAAGACGACGACGAACAACGCCTTGCCGACGATCACCCAACCGTTGTCCTGGGTGAAGTCGACCGCGGGATTCTCCGCGGCGATCCACGCAGCCGTGGCCATCAACGCTCACCCGCTTCCCCGGCCGGGTCGTCCCCGGCCGTCTCCGCCGGGTCGTCCCCGGTCACCTCGACACCCGACACCCGCACCACCGACCCGGCGACGGCCCCGAGCGCGCCGCGCACGGCGGACCCCGCCGAGTTCACCGGTAGCCAGACCACCCGGTCGGGCAGGTCGGTGACCACCGCCGGGAGGTCGATGCTGCCCGCGTCGGTACTCACCCGGACCCGGCCGCCGTCCGGCACCCCGGCCTCGGCGGCGGTCGCCGCGGATAGCCGTGCCACTGCCCGGCGCGCGGTTCCCGCCAGGTACGGTTCGCCGTCCTGCAACCGGCCCGCGTCGAGCAGCTGATGCCAGGTGGCGAGCACGGCCTCACCGGTGGCCGGCTCCGCCGGGGAACCGGCGGGCAGGTCCGGCGCCGACACCCGGGTGCCCTCCCAGGCCCCGAGTTCGGCGATCTCCGCGCGGACCCGGTCGGCCGAGGTCAACCCCAGTGGTGCGGACAGGGCCTCGCCGAGCATGTCGAGCACCCGGTGGTCGGGCAGGGCCGCGGTAGACAGCACTGCGGGGAAGGTCCGCCAGCGGCCCTCCCAGTCCAGGAAAGTCCCGTCCTTTTCCACCGGGGGCGCCACCGGGAGGACGACATCGGCCTGCTCGGACACCGTGCTTGCGCGCACCTCCAGGCTCACCACGAAACCGGCCGCCGCGAGTGCCCGCCCCGCCTGCGCGGGATCGGGCAGGTCCGCGAGGTCGACCCCGCCGATGACGAGCCCACCGAGGTCCCCGGCTTCGGCGGCGGCGAGGATCTCCGCGCAGTCCCGGCCCGGGGTCTCCGGCAGGGATTCGACGTCCCAGGCCGCGGCCATGTCGACGCGCGCGGCCGGGTCGGACACCGGCCGCCCGCCGGGGAGCAGCCCCGGCAACGCCCCGGCTTCCACGGCACCCCGTTCCCCGGCCCGTCGTGGCACCCTGGCCAACCGGGCACCGGTGGTCGCGGCCAGCGCGACGGCCGCGGACAGCGCCCCGGCCGTCTCCGCGAGCCGCTCCCCGACCAGGATCACCGCCCCGTCGGCGCGCAGCGCCGCACCGGCCCCGGTCGCGTCGGCGTCACCGGTTCCGGCGCCGATCCCGGTGAGTATCCCGGCCTCGGTCCCGGGGGCCGCGGGAAGCAGCGTCCCGTCGAGCTTGTCCAGTCCCCGGGTCGACCACGGGGCCACGGAGAACACCCGCAGTCCGCGCCGGGCGGCCTTGCGCAGCCGGAGGAAGACGATCGGCGACTCGTCCTCAGGTTCGAATCCGGCGAGCAGCACCGCGGGGGCCCGCTCCAGGTCGGCGTAGGTGACCCCGATCCCGCGTCCGGCGACGGCGGCCCCGAGGAAGTCGGCCTCCTCCGCGGAGTGCGGGCGGGCCCGGAAGTCGATGTCGTTGCCGCCGAGCGCGACCCGGGCGATCTTCGAGTACCAGTAGGCGTCCTCGACGGTGTCCCGGCCCCCGGTGAGCACGCCGACCCCGCCGGCCTCCCGGGCCCGGGTGAGTCCGGCCGCGGCCACCGAGATCGCTTCCGGCCAGGACGCCGGGCGTAGCTCTCCGGTGTCCTCGTCGCGGACCAACGGGGCGGTCAACCGGTCGGCGGCGGCCGCCCAGGGGAACGCCCAGCGGCCCTTGTCGCAGTTCCACTCCTCGTTCACCACCGGGTCGTCCCCGGCGAGCCGACGCAGCACGGTGCCCCGCCGGTGGTCCACCCGCAGCGCACAACCGGAAGCGCAGTGCTCGCACACCGAGGGGGTGGACACGAGGTCGAACGGGCGGGCCCGGAACCGGTAGGCGGCGCCGGTGAGCGCGCCCACCGGGCAGATCTGCACGGTGTTCCCGGAGAAGTAACTCGCGAACGGACGGCCCGTCTCGTCCGCGGCCGCCTCGCCGACCGCGGCCTCCCCGGTGTAGCCGAGGACCTCGGTGGAGAAGGTGCCGATCTGCTGATGCGCCCCGCGCATCTGCAGGTCGATGAAGGCGTCACCGGCGATCTCCGCGGAGAACCGGGTGCAGCGCTGGCAGAGCACGCACCGTTCCCGGTCCAGCAGCACCTGGGTGGAGATGCTGATCGGTTTCGGGTAGGTGCGTTTCGTCTCGGTGAATCGGGTGCTGTCCTGCCCGTGCGTCATCGCCTGGTTCTGCAGCGGGCACTCCCCGCCCTTGTCGCAGATCGGGCAGTCCAGCGGGTGGTTGATCAGCAGCAACTCCATCACCCCCCGCTGGGCGCGGGCGGCGACCTCGGAGGTGTGCTGGGTTTTCACCACCATCCCCGGAGTGCACTCCAACGTGCAGGAGGCCTGCGGTTTCGGCATCTGCCGCAAGGACCCGTCCGGACCGGGGGTCGCGGCCTCCACCAGGCACTGCCGGCAGGCCCCGGCCGGGGACAACAGCGGGTGGTCGCAGAACCGCGGGATCTCGATGCCGAGCAGTTCGGCGGCGCGGATCACCAGGGTTCCCTTGGGCACGCTGACCTCGACCCCGTCGATGGTCATCGTCACGTCGGGGATGGGTGCGGGCGTGGCCGGGTCGGGGCCGGCGGAGGACTTCGCGGTCACGGTCATCAGGCGTTGGCTCCGGCGAAAAGGGTGGGGGCCACCGGGTCGAAGGGACAGCCGCCCTCGGTGAGGTGACGGACGAATTCGTCGCGGAAGTAGGCGATGGACGAGGTGACACAACTCGTCGCGCCGTCCCCGAGCGGGCAGAAGGAGCGGCCGAGGATGCTGTCGGCGATGTCGAGGAGGCGGTCGAGGTCTTCCTCGGTGCCCTGACCGTGCTCCAGGCGGTGCAGGATCTGCGGCATCCAGGAGGTGCCCTCCCGGCACGGGGTGCACTTCCCGCAGGATTCGTGCTCGTAGAACTCCGACCACCGGAGGACGGCCCGGACCACGCAGGTCGTGTCGTCGAAGATCTGGATCGCCCGGGTGCCGAGCATCGACCCGGCCGCCCCGACGGACTCGAAGTCCAGCGGCACGTCCAGGTGTTCCGCGGTGAACAGCGGGGTGGACGAGCCGCCGGGGGTCCAGAACTTCAGTTCGCGGCCGGTCCGCATCCCGCCCGCCATGTCGAGCAGTTCCCGCAAGGTGATCCCGAGCGGGGCCTCGTACTGTCCGGGCCGGGCCACGTGCCCGGACAGCGAGAACAACCCGAACCCGGTGGACCGCTCGGTGCCCAGACCCTTGAACCAGTCCGCGCCCTCGCTGATGATCGCCGGAACCGAGGCGATGGACTCCACGTTGTTCACCACCGTGGGCCGCGCGTACAGGCCGGCGACCGCGGGGAACGGGGGTTTGAGCCGCGGCTGGCCGCGGCGGCCCTCCAGGGAGTCGAGCAGCGCCGTCTCCTCCCCGCAGATGTAGGCACCGGCGCCCGCGTGCACGACGATGTCGAGGTCGAACCCGGACCCGAGGACGTTCTCCCCGAGGTAGCCGGCCGCCTTCGCCTCGGCCACCGCGTTCAGCAGCCGCCGGTAGACGTGCACGACCTCGCCGCGCAGGTAGATGAACGCCTTGTTGCAGCCGATCGCGTAACTGGTGATGATCACGCCCTCGATCAGGTGCTGCGGGCTCGCCATCATCAGCGGGATGTCCTTGCAGGTGCCCGGCTCGGACTCGTCGGCGTTGACCACCAGGTAGCGCGGCCCGCCATCCGGTTTCGGCAGGAAACTCCACTTCAGGCCGGTGGGGAAACCGGCCCCGCCGCGGCCGCGCAGCCCGGAGTCCTTGACCGCGGTGACGACCTGTTCCGGCCCCATCCGCAAGGCCCGGCGCAACCCCTGGTAGCCGCCGTTCCGCAGGTAGGCGTCCATGGTCCAGGAGTCCGGCTCATCCCAGTGCGCGGACAGGATCGGGGTCAGCTTCGTGGCCATGCTCAGCCTTCCTCGTCCGCGCGCCCACCGGACGCGCCACCCGAACCGCCGGAACGCCCCGCGGAACCGTCCGCGGCCGGCGCCGAATCCGTGCCTTCCGCCGACCTCTCGCCCGCCGGTGCGGTCCACCCCTCCCGTTTGGCGAGCAGAGTGCCCTGCAGGGTCGCCGGCCCGGCCCCGACCCCCTGATCGGCCCGGCCGTCCGGGAACCCGGCGAGGACCCGGGAGACCTCCTTGAAGGTGGCGACCTTATCCGGGCCGCGGGTCGGGGTGACGTCCTTGCCGGCGAGGATCGCGTCGACGATCTCCCGGGCACTCGCCGGGGTCTGCTGGTCGAAGAACTCCCAGTTGATCATCATCACCGGCGCGTAGTCGCAGGCGGCGTTGCACTCGACCCGTTCCAGGGTGATCTTCCCGTCCGCGGTGGTCTCGTCATGTCCGATCCCGAGATGCTTCTCCAGCGCCTCGAAGATCGCGTCACCGCCCATCACCGCGCACAACGTGTTCGTGCACACGCCGACCGTGTACTCCCCGTTCGGCTTGCGCTTGAACTGGGAGTAGAAAGTCGCCACCGCGGACACTTCCGCAGGGGTCAGGTCGAGCTGGGTCGCGCAGAAACCGACCCCGTCCGGACTGATGTGCCCCTCCTCGCTCTGCACCAGGTGCAGCATCGGCAGCAGCGCCGAACGCGGCTCGGGATAGCGGGCGATGATCTCGGCGGCGTCGGCGGCCAACCGTTCCCGCACGCTGTCGGAGAAGGGCATCAGCGGTGTGCTCCCGTCGTCATCAGCGATCCACCCCACGTCGTCATCAGCGGTCCACCCCACCCATCACCGGATCCAGCGAGGCGACCGCCACGATGACGTCGGCGATCTGCCCGCCCTCGCAGGTCGCGGCCACGGCCTGCAAGTTGGTGAAGGAAGGGTCGCGGAAGTGGGCCCGGAAGGGGCGGGTCCCCCCGTCGGAGACGAGGTGCGCGGACAATTCACCGCGCGGGGACTCCACCGAGGAATACACCTGCCCCGCCGGAACCCGGAAACCCTCGGTGACGAGCTTGAAGTGGTGGATGAGCGCCTCCATCGAGGTCCCCATGATGTTCTTGATGTGATCGAGGCTGTTCCCCATGCCGTCAGCACCGATGTTGAGCTGGGCGGGCCAGGCGATCTTCTTGTCCGCGACCATCACCGGGCCGGGACCCATCTCGTCGAGACGCTGCACGCACTGTTCGACGATCCGCAGCGACTGCTTCATCTCCTCGATACGGATCCGCATCCGCCCGTAGGCGTCCGCCGTGTCCCAGGTGACGACGTCGAAGTCGTAGGTCTCGTACCCGCAGTACGGCTGGGAGCGGCGCAGGTCATGCGGCAACCCGGTGGCACGCAGCGGCGGGCCGGTCACCCCGAGCGCCATGCACCCGGACAGGTCGAGGTAGCCGACCCCTTCCAGCCGCGCCTTCACGATGGGGTTCTCGTTGGACAGTTTCTCGATGTCAGAGACACCCTTGCGGATCGTCTGCACCCGCGCACGGATCTCCTCGGTCGCCCCCTCGGGAACGTCCTGGGCGACCCCGCCGGGACGGAAGTACGCATGGTTCATCCGCAACCCGGAAACCACTTCGAGGAGCCGGAGCACCTCCTCGCGCTCCCGGAACCCGACCGTCATCACGGTGAGGGCGCCGATCTCCATCCCGCCGGTGGCGAGTGCCACGAGATGCGAGCCGACCCGGTTCAGCTCCATCATCATCACCCGGATGATGCTGGCCCGCTCCGGCACGTCCTCGGTGATCCCGAGGAGCTTCTCCACACCGAGGCAGTAGGCCGCCTCCTGGTACAGCGGGGACAGGTAGTCCATCCGGGTGCAGAAGGTGACCCCCTGCGTCCAGTTCCGGAACTCCATGTTCTTCTCGATACCGGTGTGCAGGTAGCCGATGCCGCACCGGGCCTCGGTCACCGTCTCCCCATCGATTTCGAGGATCAACCGGAGCACCCCGTGCGTGGACGGATGCTGCGGCCCCATGTTGACGACGATCCGTTCCTCGCCGAGAGCCGCGGCCTCCTCGGCGATGTCGGACCAGTCCCCGCCGGCGGCGTTGAACACCGTCGTGCCGTCGTCGGCGGCATCGGGGGCGTAGGGGTCGGACCGGACCTGCTCGGCGGAGCCGGTCTCCTGGGTCTGCTCGCTCATCAGCTGTAGGACCTCCGGGTGTCCGGCGGGGGAATCGTCGCGCCCTTGTACTCCACCGGGATGCCACCCAGCGGGTAATCCTTGCGCTGCGGGTGGCCCGGCCAGTCGTCCGGCATCTGGATCCGGGTCAGCGCGGGGTGCCCGTCGAACTGGATGCCGAAGAAGTCCCAGGTCTCCCGCTCATGCCAGTCGGCCGTCGGATACACCCCGACGACCGAGGGGATGTGCGGGTCCGCGTCCGGACAGCCCACCTCGACCCGCAGCCGCCGGTTGTGGGTGATCGACAGCAGGTGGTAGACGGCGTGCAGCTCACGGCCCGCATCATTCGGGTAGTGCACCCCGCTCACCCCGGACAGCAGCTCGTAGCGCAGGTCCGGGTCGTCCCGCAGGGCCTGGCAGACCGCGACGACGGACTCCCGACGCACCGCGAGGGTGAGTTCGTCGCGGTCGACGACGACCTTCTCGACCGCGGCGTCGAAGGACGACCCCGCCGTCGCCAGCGCCGCCGCCAGGGCGTCCACGATCCCGTCGACCTCACCGCCGTACGGGCGGGTACTCGGGCCCGGCATCGTCGCGGTTCGCACCAGCCCGCCGTACCCGGACGTGTCACCGCTGCCCTGCTGGCCGAACATGCCCCGGCGCACGGTCACCACATCGGGATGCGCCGCGGCCGTCCCGGGGACCAGGTCGGTGCCGTCCCCGTCCGGTCCGGTCGCCCCGGACGTGCCCTCGTTCTCGCTCACCTCAGCAGACCCTTCATCTCCAGGGTGGGCAGGGCCTGACGGGCCGCATCCTCGGCGGCCCGGGCCGCCTCGACCCGGTTCACCCCCAACGGCGTCGACGCGATCTGCTCATGCAACGTGAGGATCGCGTTGATCAGCATTTCCGGCCGGGGCGGGCACCCGGGCAGGTAGATGTCCACCGGCACGATGTGATCCACACCCTGGACGATCGCGTAGTTGTTGAACATGCCGCCGGAGGAAGCGCACACGCCCATCGCGAGCACCCACTTCGGCTCGACCATCTGGTCGTAGATCTGCCGGACCACCGGGGCCATCTTCTGGCTCACCCGGCCGGCCACGATCATCAGATCGGCCTGCCGCGGCGAGGCGCGGAACACCTCCATGCCGAACCGGGCCAGGTCGAACCGCGGCGCCCCGGCCGCCATCATCTCGATCGCGCAGCAGGCCAGACCGAAGGTCGCCGGCCACAGCGACCCCTTACGGAAGTACCCGGCGAGCTGCTCCACCGAGGTCAGCAGGAAGCCGCTCGGCAGCTTCTCCTCGATACCCATCGCGTCCCTCTCAGCCCGTCGTCCTCGACCGTCGTTGCCGCTGCCGCCCCGCAGCGGTGGTACCCGGCGCGCTCACCTGCATCCCCGGCCGGCCCGGGGTCGACCCTCGTCCCGGAACCGCGCCCCGTCCCGGGGACACGGCCCGCCCCGGGACGGCAACCTGTCCCGGGAACACCGCCACGCCGCCACCGTCAGTCCCACTCCAGACCGCCGCGCCGCCACACGTAGGCGTAGGCGACGAACACCGTGGCGATGAACAGCAGCATCTCGACCAGGGCGAACAGGCCCAGCTGGTCGAAGGCGACCGCGTACGGGATGAGGAACACGCTCTCGATGTCGAAGACGATGAAGAGCATCGCCACGAGGTAGTACTTGATCGGGAAGCGGCCGCCCCCCGCCGCATGCGGGGACGGCTGCACACCGCACTCGTAGGCTTCCAACTTCGCCCGGTTGTACCGGCTCGGCCCGGTCAGCGCCGCCGCGACGATGGAGAAGACGGCGAACCCGCCGCCGATAGCGAGTAGCACCAGGATCGGCACATAGGGGTTCACAGTTCCGCCCTTCCCGTGTCCTCACTCGTTCCGAACCGACCGGACCTCGCGGACTCGACAACGAAACCGCAGGCCCGAGGCATGATCCTGGACCACCGGGACGGTCCGCGGAACCCTCCGCGCCCCATCCTATGTGCCCTTGTGACGTATTCCGGCGGTGGCCACCCCGCGGTCGTGGTACCAACCGCACCCGCAGGAGCGCGCATCACCCGACGACCACCGCGACGGGCACCACGCACACCACGCACGCCCCGACCGCCGCTCACGCCGCCGGGACGATCCGGGTCATCGCGTGGATCACCCGGTCCATGGCGTCGCCGCCGTGCGGGTCGGTGAGGTTGGCCAGCAGCTTCAAGGTGAACCTCATCAGGGTCGGGCGCGGGAGACCGTACTTCGTCGCGTACCTCATCACGTGCGGGGCACCGATCAGCCGGACGAAGTGACGTCCCAACGTGTAGTACCCGCCCAGCTCCGAGCGCATCAGGCGGGGGTAGGCCTGGAGCGCGCGTTCCCTGGCAACCGGATTGGGCCGCGCCAACGCCTGCGTGACGGTCTCCGCGACAAGACGACCGGACTGCATGGCGTAGGCGATGCCTTCGCCATTGAACGGGTTGACCATCCCGCCGGCATCCCCCGCCAGGAGGAGGCCACGGGTGTAGTGGGGGGTCCGGTTGAACCCCATCGGCAGGGCGGCACCACGGACCGGCCCCTGCATGGTCTCCTCGGTGAACCCCCACTCCGCCGGCATCGTCGCCACCCAGCGCCGCAGCAGGTCCTTGTAGTCGACCTGACCGAAGGCCTCCGAGGAGTTGAGGATCCCCAACCCGACGTTGCTCCGGCCGTCCCCCATCCCGAACACCCAGCCGTACCCGGGGAGCAGCCGGGACCGCCCCGGCGGCCCCTCCCACAGCTCCAGCCACGACTCCAGCCAGTCGTCGTCGTGCCGGGCGCTGGTGAAGTAGGTGCGCACGGCCACC
>JARRQM010000015.1:0-10917 GCA_037381765.1 Kineosporiaceae bacterium | reverse complement strand
GGACGCCCCGACCGACCGGATAGGGCCCGGCGACCGGACCGGACCGGAACTGACCGGGGCGACCGGGCCGGGACACGCGACCTGCCAGGCCGGCGGGGAACCTCCCCGCGGCCAGACCGGGACCGGGATAGGGATAGGGACCGGGAACACCGGACCCCGTACGTTCCGGCCCCCGATATCGACGCTGACGTCACCGGGCGGGAACTGGAAGCGCCCGTGCGCACCGAACTCGCCGGGCTCGGCAAGGATCGGGCCACTACGGTGGCCCGCCACCTGGTGATGGCTGGGCGGCTCGTCGACACCGAACCGGAGCGTGCCCGGGAACATGCCCAGGCCGCGAAGCGGCTCGGGGCCCGGATCGCCGTCGTCCGCGAGGCAGTCGGGCTGGTCGCCTACCACTGCGGCCTGTACCAGGAAGCCCTCGCCGAACTGCGCACCGTCCGCAGGCTCACCGGTTCCTCGGTACACCTGCCCGTGATGGCCGACTGCGAACGCGGACTCGGACGTCCGGAACGGGCCCTTGCCCTCGCCGCCGACCCGGCCGTCGGCACCCTCGACCGGGACGGCCAGGTCGAGATGCTCCTGGTGTCCGCCGGGGCCCGCAACGACCTCGGGCAGCATGCGGCCGCCGTCGTCACCTTGCAGGTCCCCTGGTTGCAGGAGGCGGCCGGCCCCGGCTGGCTGCCCCGGCTGCGCGCCGCCTACGCGGCCGCCCTCGACGTCACCGGCCGCACCGATGAGGCCCGCACCTGGTGGGAGCGTGCCGCAGCGGTCGACGCCGACGGGGTGAGCGGGGCAGCCGAGTACCTCGCCGATCTCGATGGCGTGACCTTCCTCGACGACCCGGCCCCCGAGGGAGAGCATCCCGCGGATCCGGATCCGGACGCGGTGGAAGCGGGTTCCGGCCCGGAGTCCACCGTCGACGAGGTCACTGCTCCGGGGCCGGACGTGGAAGCGGGTCCTGGTCCGGAGGTCACCGTCGACGAGGCCACTGCTCCGGATCCAGACGTGGAAGCAGGTTCCGGCCCGGAGATCACCGTCGACGGGGGAACCGGCCCGGTCGGTGACGGGATCAGCGCCCTGCATCCATTCCTCGCCGAACCCGGGAGCGCGGACCGGTGACCGCACGCACCCTCGGGACCGGGCTGCTGGGCAGCGCGGAACCGCTCGCCGACCAGCACGACCTGGCCATTGTCGACCTCGACGGCGTCGTCTACGTCGGCGCCGACCCCGTCCCCGGGGCGGCGCCGGCACTGGCGGCAGCGCACTCCCGCGGGATGCGCCTGTGCTACCTGACGAACAACGCCTCCCGCCCCGCGGCGGAGGTCACCGCGCATCTGGCCGCCCTCGGCCTTCCCGTCGAGGAAGGGCAGGTACTCACCTCCGCCCAGGTGGCCGCCACCTACCTGGCCCGGACCAAGCCTGCGGGGACGGGGGTGCTCGTCGTCGGTGGTGCCGGTCTGCGGGAGGCCCTCCGTGAGGTGGGGCTGGTCCCGGTGACCGGTTCGCAGGCCGAGGCACGGGGTGAAGCGCAGGCCGGGGCCCAGCCCGGGACACGGGGCGAGGTGCAGGTCGAGGCGCAGGCCGTGGTCCAGGGGTTCCACCCCGACCTCAGCTGGCGTGACCTCGCCCGGGGCACCCATGCGGTTCGCCGCGGGCTTCCCTGGGTCGCCACGAACCTCGACCGCACCGTGCCGACCCCGGACGGGCCCGCACCCGGCAACGGCACCCTGGTCGACGTCATCGCCACGGCCGCCGGCCGGCGCCCCGACGCCGTCACCGGGAAACCGCAGCCGGAACCGTTCCTGGAGGCGGCCCGCCGCGGGGGGAGCAACAACCCGCTCGTCATCGGGGACCGCCTGGACACCGACCTGGAGGGAGCCCGCGCCGCCGGGATGGCCGGGCTCCTCGTGTTCACCGGGGTCAGTGCCGCCGGTGAGGTCCTGGACTGCCCGGAACACCGCCGCCCGCACTACCTCGGCCGGGACCTCGGTGCGCTCGGTGTCGCGCATCCGGAGGTCACCTGCGTCCCGGGCCCCGGGGACGGCGACGGGTGCACCGCACGCTGCCGGGCCGCCGAGGTCCGCGCCGACGCCGCCGGGCTCGCGGTCATCGCTTCCGGGGCTGACCCGCTGGACCTGCTCCGGGCAGCCTGCGTCGCCGCCTGGTCCTGGGCCGATGCGCATCCCGCCGGCGGGGGCGCCGGCACCGGGAGCCCGGGGAGTACCGCGGGCCGAAACCGGTACGCCGCGGTGCTCAGCACGCTGCAGCGGATGGATCCCGGACTGGTCCGGGAGCGGTAGCGTGACGCTGCCGGGGCACCCCGCCCAGGACCGAGGAGGTGCAGTGGTGGACGTCACGTCGCCGGACGTACTGCCGCGATCGGAGCCCGTCGGCCACCTGGAGCCGGAGACGCTCACCCCCGACGAGGTCGCCGACCCGCCCGAGACCGGGGACCCGGAGGTGGACGCGGCCCTGCAGCGGCTGTCCCGAGCCGTCCTCGCCCCGCTGCCCGACCAGGTCGCCGGTTACGAGGCGATGCACCGGGCACTGCAGGACCGCCTGGCCGACGCCGAGGACTGATCCGTGGCACGTCTGCGTCGTCTCGACGCCGAACTCGTCCGCCGTGGCCTGGCCCGTTCCCGCCAGCACGCCGGTGAACTGGTCGGTGCCGGCCGGGTCAGCGTGTCCGGGCGGACCGCCGTGAAGTCCGCGACCCAGGTCGACCCCGCCGCCCCGATCCTCGTCACCGAGGATGACACCGATCCCGGCTACGCCAGCCGGGGCGGCCACAAACTTGCCGGCGCCCTCGACGGGTTCGGTCCCGCCGGCCCCTCGGTCACCGGCCGGGACTGCCTGGACGCAGGCGCGAGTACCGGGGGGTTCACCGACGTGCTGCTGCGGCGCGGGGCCGCCCGGGTGACCGCGGTCGACGTCGGCTACGGGCAGCTCGTCTGGCGGCTGCGCGAGGATCCGCGGGTCACCGTGCTGGATCGGAGCAACGTTCGCGACCTGGTTCCCGACGTGCTGCCCTACCGTCCCGGACTTGTCGTCGCCGACCTGTCCTTCATCTCACTGCGTCTCGTCCTGCCCGCCCTGCACGGCTGCGCCGGACCCGGGGCCGATCTCGTCCTCATGGTGAAACCCCAGTTCGAGGTCGGTCGGGAGCACATCGGAGCCGGCGGTGTGGTCCGTGACCCCGCGCACCGGGCCCGGGCCGTCACCGAGGTCGCCGCGGCCGGGGCCGAACGCGGCCTCGGCGTTGCCGGGATCACCGCGAGCCCGCTGCCCGGCCCCAGCGGGAACGTCGAGTATTTCCTCTGGCTGCGGGTGGATGCGCCGCCGCTCGACCCCGGCGCGCTCGACCGGGCGATCGCGGAGGGACCCCGGTGACCGTCGGCCCCGGGCGCAGCGTGGTCCTGCTGCCGCACACGTCCCGTGCCGTGGCGATGGCTGCCGCTGCGGACATGGTGGTCGCCCTGCACCGGGCCGGGGTCCGGCCGCACCTGCTGGCCGAGGCCGTCGCCGGACTCCCGGACGGGGTCCGCGCCCTGGTCCGCACCGCCGACCCGATCTCCCCGCTGGACGGGGCCGAACTGGTCGTGGTGCTCGGCGGGGACGGGACCATCCTGCGGGCCGCCGAACTGGTCCGCGGAACCCCCGTCCCGCTACTCGGGGTGAACCTCGGCAAGGTCGGGTTCCTCGCCGAGGCCGAGCGCGACGACCTCGCCGAAACCGCCCAGCGGGTCGTCGACCGGCGCTACGAGGTCGAGGAACGGATGGCCCTCGACGTCACCGTGACCGTCAACGGCGAGGTCACCGGCCGTACCTGGGCGGTGAACGAGGCGAGTGTGGAGAAGGTCAGCCGGGAACGGATGATCGAGGTCGTCCTGGAGGTCGACGGGCGTCCGGTCTCCGAGTTCGGCTGTGACGGGGTCGTCCTCGCCACCCCCACCGGTTCCACGGCGTACGCGTTCTCCGCGGGCGGACCCGTCGTCTGGCCTGAGGTGGAGGCCCTGCTCCTGGTGCCGAACTCGGCGCACGCCCTGTTCGCCCGCCCCCTCGTGGTCGCGCCGACCTCGGTGCCCGCCGTCGAGGTGCTCCCACCGAGTCAGGCGGTGCTGTGGTGCGACGGCCGGCGCAGCCTGTCCCTGCCCCCCGGGGCCCGGGTCGAGGTGCGCCGTTCCGACCTGCCCGTCCGGTTGGCGCGGCTGGCGCGGCCCCCGTTCACCGACCGGCTCGTCGCCAAGTTCGGTCTGCCGGTACATGGGTGGCGGGGGAGTTCGGGCGTAGGGTAAGGGTCTGTTCGGCGACCTTCGGGTAGCCGCGGTACGGGGTTGCCGAACGGGCTCATACCGCATCTGCCGGCTCCGGGCCGGGGCATACGACAAATGATCACTCGATCTGTCAGGGTGGATGTTGCACCGCGGTCGTGCGGTCCTGCCGCCGACGCTCGGGAACCTGTTGTGCGCACCCATCGGGGTGCCATCTCCTCCGAGGGGGAAATACCGTCATGTCCAGTGCCATGTCTCGCGCCGTGTACGCGCGCCGGGGACGGATCCGTCGGGCCGTAGCCGGCCTCGGCTCCGCCGCCGCGATCGTCGCTCTCTCCGGCTGCGGTGCGATCGGCGGCGGTGAGGACTCCGCCGACAAGGCCACCGAGAACCTCCGGACCGCCCAGGTCCTGTCGGTCACCCTGCACCTCACGGATCCGAAGAACGCGATGGCGAGTGCGGCGGCGGAGACCGGTGAGGAGGAAATGGCCGCGACGGTTCTCGACTCCGCGGTCACCATCACCGTCGACCCGTCCGGGGACCACGGAGTCGGTGAGACCGCTGCCGCGGCTCCGAGCGACCCGGTCGAGGCGCTCAAGCAGAGCGGTGCGGTCGAGTTCAGCTACACCCACGCCGGTAAGCAGGTCCTCGCCGTCCGGATGATCGACGGCGTCGTCTACGCCAAGGCCGACCTCGACGAGATGTCCGCGATCAGCGGGCAGGACGGCGCCAACCCCCTCGCGGACATGCCCGAGTCGATGTCCTCGGTCGCCGAGGGATTGAAGGCGGGGAAGTGGCTGACCCTCGACCTGCCTGCGGTCGCCGAGCAGCATCCCGAGCTCAAGGCGATGCTCACCAGCGAAGGCGCCGGCGGGCTGTCCCCGGACGCTGCGATCCAGTTGCAGACCGAACTCGTCGAGGCCCTGAAGGCCAACTCCACCCAGACGGTGACGAAGAGCGGCGACGCCATGACCATCACCATGAAGGTCCAGGCGAAGGCGTTCCTCACGGCCGCCTTCGACGCCCTGTCGGCGACGGGGATCACCGGGTTGGACTCCGACTTCGACGACGCCAAGGAAGAGATTGACGGGCTGGCCGACGGCACCGTCGACGTCTCCCTCACCGTGCAGGACGACCACATCACCACGGCCGCCCTCGACCTGCACAGCGTGGCCGTACTCACCGGGGACGAGAAGAACCAGAAGACGACCGACGGGGTCACCCTCATCGCCGACATCGACGATTCCGCCGACCCGGTGACCGCCCCCGCGGCCGAGGACACCGTCGACCTGGCCCCGATGCTCACCAGCATGCTCAGCGGGCTGACCGGAGCAGCTGGGATGGACGGGATGGACGGAATGGATGGAATGGACGGGATGATGCCGTCCACCGACGTCGAGCCCACTTCCTGAGCGGAGCCCCCGACGGCGGGCGCGCACCGGGGATCACCCCGGCGGTCGCCCGCCGCCGGGGTGATCCCCGGCGGATCGCCGCCCTCCTCCGGTGACCGGCGGCAATGCCGTGGTGTGCCGCCGCGACGGCGCACAGCCGAGTGAAGATCAGCGGGACACACCCTAGGCTGGCGGTTCGGGTGCCCCCAGGTCACCGGACCGAGAAGTCGCGGAGGGGATCGACGTGCTGCTGGAGATGCGGCTGCGCGGGCTCGGTGTCATCCGGGACGCCGTTCTCGAGTTCGGCCCCGGCCTGACCGTCGTCACCGGGGAGACCGGCGCCGGCAAGACCATGGTGGTCACCGGCCTCGGCCTGCTCATGGGGGGCCGGGCCGCCGCCGGGACGGTGCGCAGCGGGGAACCGGCGGCCCTCGTCGAGGGCCGGTTGCGGGTCGGTGGCCCGACCGCGGACCGGGCCACCGAGGTCGGCGCCGAACTCGACGACGGGGACGTGCTGATCGTTTCCCGGACGGTCTCCGCCGAGGGGCGCAGCCGGGCCCACCTCGGCGGGCGTTCGGCCCCGGTGGGGTTACTCGCCGAACTCGCCGAGGACCTGCTCACCGTGCACGGGCAGAGCGACCAGCTGACGTTGCGTTCCACGGTGCGGCAGCGGCAGCTCCTCGACCGGTTCGCAGGCGCACCGGTGGCCGGACCGCTCCGGGAGTTCCGCACCGGCTGGGCCCGGCTGCGGCAGGTCGAGGCCGAACTCGACGAGATCACCGGCCGCGCCCGGGAACGCGCGCAGGAAGCCGAACTGCTCCGGCTCGGTGTCGCCGAGATCGAGCGCCTCGACCCGCAACCGGGGGAGGACGCCGCCCTGCGCGAGGAGGCGGTGCGACTCGCCCACGCCGAGGAACTGCGCAACGCCGCCACCGCCGCCCACCTCGCGCTCACCGGCGACCCCGATGCGACGGCCGGCCCGGTCGCCGACGTCGCCGGGCTGCTCGACCGGGCCTGGCGGTCCCTGGATGCGGTCCGCGAACATGACCCGGCCCTCGCCGGGCTCGCCGACCGGCTGCGCGAGGTCAGCTACCTCGCCGCGGATGTCGGCACCGAATGCGCCGCCTACGCCGACGGTGTCGAGGCCGATCCGGCCCGGCTGGCCGCGGTCGAGGAACGCCGGGCCGAACTCACCGGGCTGACCCGGGCCTACGGGGGATCCGTCGACGCGGTGCTCGACTGGGCCCGCCGATCCTCGGACCGGCTGCTCGCCCTCGACCACGACGACGACCGGCTCGGCGAGCTGGAGGCCGAACGGGACCGGTTGCGCCACCGGCTCGGCATGCTCGCAGCCGAGCTCAGCGGCGCCCGGACCGCGGCCGGGACCGAACTCGGTACCCGGGTCAGCGCCGAACTCCGGCAACTCGCCATGCCGGATGCCCGGTTGCAGGTGCGCCTCACCCGGCGGGCGGACCCGGCCGGGCTCGTCGTCGACCTCGGCGACGGGCCGCACCCCCTCGCCGCCGGACCGGACGGCGTCGACGACGTGGAGATCCTGCTCATCCCGCATGCCGGTGCCGGGCCCCGGCCGCTCGGCCGCGGCGCCTCCGGGGGTGAGCTGTCCCGGGTCATGCTCGGCCTCCAGGTCGTCCTCGGCGTCGCCGACCCGGTGCCGACGTTCGTCTTCGACGAGGTGGATGCCGGCGTCGGCGGTGCCGCGGCGCTGGAGATCGGCAAACGGCTGGCCCGGCTGGCCCGGGGCAGTCAGGTCCTCGTGGTCACCCACCTGCCCCAGGTCGCCGCCTTCGCCGACCGGCACCTGCAAGTGGTGAAGTCCAGCGACGGGCAGGTCACCGAGAGCGGGGTGACCCGGTTGGAAGGGGAGGACCGGCTCCGTGAACTCGCCCGGATGCTCGGCGGGTTCGCCGACTCCGGCAGCGCCCGCGCACATGCGGAGGAGCTGCTCGCCGCGGCCGCCGCGTACCGGGCCCGCTCCGGAACCGGCGACGACCGGGATGCCGCGCCGGTCGGCGGCGGACCCCTCGGGTGACCGGGCGCCACCGGCGGCGTGGGACGATCAGGGGGTGAGGATGCTACGGGTGGGCCGGCCGGAGACATCCGGGTCCCCGACCACGGCGCAGGGCCCGGCCCGGGTCGACCGTCGGACGAAGAATCTCACCAAGCGATTGCAGCCCGGTGAGATCGCGGTCATCGACCACGAGGACATCGACAAGGTCGCCGCCGACGCCCTCGTCGCCCGCCGGCCGTCGGCCGTCGTCAACGCCGCCGCGAGTATCAGCGGTCGCTACCCCAACCTCGGTCCGGAAATCATCGTCGGCGCCGGGATCCCGCTCGTCGACGGGGCCGGGGAAGACCTCCTTGACCGGATCGAGGAAGGCGAACGACTCACCATCCGCGGCGGCCAGGTGTGGTCCGGCGACCGGGTGGTCGCCACCGGCCAGCTGCGCGACCCCGACGCGATCGCCGCCGCCATGGACGCGGCCCGGGAGGGTCTGAACACGCAGCTGGAATCCTTCGTCGTGAACACCCTGGAGTACCTGCAACAGGAGAAGGACCTGCTGCTCGACGGGGTCGGGGTCCCCGACGTGGAGACCCGGCTGGACGGCCGGCACGCCCTCATCGTCGTCCGCGGGTACCACTACAAGGAGGACCTCGCCACCCTGCGGCCCTACATCCGGGAGTTCCGGCCGGTGCTGATCGGCGTCGCCGGCGGCGCCGACGCCATCCTGGAGGCCGGACACACCCCGGACCTGGTCGTCGGCGACATGGACTCGGTCACCGACCGGGCCCTGCGTTGCGGGGCCGAGATCGTCGTACACGCCTACCGGGACGGCCGCGCACCCGGCCTGGCCCGGATGCGCGAACTCGGCGTGCCGGCGGTGTCCTTCCCCCTCGCCGGGACGAGCGAGGACGCCGCGATGCTGCTCGCCGACGACAAGGGCGCCTCACTGATCGTCGTCGTCGGCACCCACTCCACCGTGATCGAGTACCTGGACAAGGGCCGGGCCGGGATGTCCAGCACCTTCCTCACCCGGCTGCGGATCGGCGGGAAACTCGTCGACGCCAAGGGCGTGTCCCGGCTGTACCGGCAGCGGATCACCAACGCCCAGCTCACCGTCCTGCTGGTGGCCGGGCTGCTCGCCCTCGGTGTGGCCCTCGCCTCGACCGCGGCCGGCCAGATCGTCTACTCGGTGATCGGTGCCCGCCTGGACGACCTGCTCTCCTGGGCGCGTAGCTGGTTCGTCGACGCCCGGCCGGAGGCCGTCGGGGAGTACCTACGAATGATGAGATCATGATCGATTTCCGTTACCACCTCGTCTCCCTCGTTTCGGTGTTCCTGGCCCTCGCGGTCGGGATCGCGCTCGGCGCCGGACCGCTCAAGGGCCCCATCGGCACCGCGCTCACCAGCGAGGTCCAGGCGCTGCGGGAGGCGAAGGACCAGCTGCGCGGGGAACTCGACACCGCCGAGGCCGGGATCGCCCACCGCGACGACTTCACCGCCGCGACCACCCCGGCCCTCGTCGCCGACACCCTCACCGGCCGGGCGGTGCTGATCATCACCGTGCCGGACGCCGACCGTGCCGAGGTGAAGGATCTCACCGCCGGACTCGCCGCGGCCGGTGCGACGATCGTCGGCCCGGTCGAGATCGACTCCTCCTGGACCGACACCGGCGGCCGGACCGCCCGCACCGACGCCCTCGACCGGCTCGCCGCCGACCTGCCCGCCGGCCTGGGAACCGACGCCACCGACGGGGACAAACTCGGTGCCCTGCTCGCGAGGGCCCTGCTGGTCGCCGACGAGCCGGAGTCCGACCCGGATGGGGCCGCCTGGGCCCGGATCCTCACCGCGCTCACCGACACCGGGCTGATCTCCGCCGACGGCCCGGTGGACACCCCGGCGACCGGGGCCGTGCTCATCGCCCCCGGGGTACAGGAAGCCGTCGCCGGGGAAGCACCCTCACCGACCTCGGGGCAGGGACTCGGCAGCACCTGGCGGGATCTCGCCGAGGCCCTCGACCACGCCGGGGCCGGTGCCGTCGTGCTCGGCCCGGCCTCCTCCGCCACCGCCGGCGGGGTGATCTCCTCGGTGCGGTCGGACTCCACCGCCTCCGAGGCCGTGTCCACCGTCGACACCGGCAGCACCCCGATGGGAGTGATCGCCACCGTGCTCGCCTTGCGTGAACAGTTCGCCGGCGCCGCCGGCGCCTACGGCTTCGGCGACGGCGCCACCGCGGCACTGCCGGGGATGACGTCGTGACCGGCCGGGACCGGAACGCCGCGGTGTCGCGGGCCGTCACCCGTTCCGCCCCCCGGCTCGCCGGGCTGCTCGGCGCCGTCCTCGCCCGCGGGGCCTGGGCCGCCCTGCGCGCGGCACCGCCGGGCGGGGAGGACCGCTGGCGGCGCACCAACCACCGCGGCGAACCGGTCACCCTGCTCGAAGGGCCGGCACTGACCGGGGCCACCCTCGGCGCGGTCGCCCTCACCCCGGGGCTGACCCCCCGGCTGCGCACCGCCGGTCTCGTCGCCGCCGCCGGTGCCGGCGCGTTCGGGGCCGTCGACGACCTCGCCGGTGACGCGACGAGCAAGGGGCTGCGCGGGCATCTGGGGAACCTGGCCCGGGGATAGATGACCACCGGGGGGCTCAAGGTCCTCGGGATCGGCGCCACCGGCCTCCTCGCCGCAGCAGCCGCGCTACCGCCGGAGCCCGGGCGTGGCCGCGCCGGACGCGCCGCCGACGTCCTCACCGCGGGGGCGCTCATCGCCGGGGCGGCCAACCTCGTCAACCTCCTCGACCTGCGTCCCGGACGGGCCCTCAAGTCGGTTCTCGCCACGGCCCCGCTGGCCGGACGATCCGGCGGACCGGCCGTCCTCGGCGGCGCGGTCGCCGGTGCCGCGGGCGCGCTGCTGCCGCATGACCTCGGCGAGGAAGGCATGCTCGGCGACACCGGGGCGAATGCGGCCGGTGCCGTCCTCGGCACCGCCTTCGTCGCGGGGGCTGGGCGCCGCAGCCGGCTGGCCGCCCTCGCCGGGGTGGTCGCGCTGACCCTGGCCAGTGAGCGGTGGAGTTTCACTGCGGTGATCGAGTCCACCCCGGGGCTGCGGGAGTTCGACGCCCTGGGCCTTACGCCTCAAATGTGACCCGGGTTGCTAGAAAACAACGTGTAGATCGGCATCGAATCATCCGTGCGTAGAAGTCGAGCAGTTTTGAACCAATTCTGAGCCAAAACTCC
>JARRQM010000014.1:0-11015 GCA_037381765.1 Kineosporiaceae bacterium | reverse complement strand
GGGGTGTGCCGGGGTAGGGCTGGCCGGGCTGGGCGAATCCCTGGGGTGGGTAGCCGGGTTGTTGGGGTGTGCCGGGGTAGGGCTGGCCGGGCTGGGCGTATTCCTGGGGTGGGTAGCCGGGTTGGCCGGGTTGGCCGGGGTAGGGCTGGCCGGGTTGGCCGGGGTAGGGCTGGCCGGGGTAGGGCTGGCCGGCGATGCCGGGGATGGGGGTGGGGTTTTTCTTGCGGCGGACGAGGAGGGTGATGGTTCCGGTGATGAGGATGACGATGAGGAGTCCGCCGCCGCCGATGAGGAGCCAGGTGGTGATGGACCAGGGGGTTTCGTCCTTGCCTGCGTCGATGGCGGCTTGGGATTGGGTGATGTATTCGTCGACGAAGGGGTGGGCGGGGTAGAGCTTCTTGGCTTGTTCGAAGAGGGGGAGTGCGCGTTTGTAGTAGTGCTTGAAGTAGGCGTCGAGGGCTTTGTTGTAGATGGTGGTGGTGTCGCTGGTGGTGGGGGTGATGTTGTCTTGGCTGAGTTTTTCGCGGATGACGCTGACGGGGATGATGAAGCCTTGGCCTTCGAGGGCGTTGCCGTCGGCGTCGACGGCAACGGCGACGAAGCTGCCGATGACGTTGCCGCGGTCGTCGAGGACGGGGCCGCCGGAGTTGCCGGGGGAGGCGGGGGCTTGGGTCTGGAAGATGGGGGTGCCGGATTCGTTGCTCTTTTTGGCGGTGAGGGGGCCTTCGGTGACGGTGGGGGCGAGGGTGGATTCCTCGGATAGTCCGGCGTTGAAGGTGGAGGCGGCGGGGAATCCGGTGACGTGCAGGGTGTCGCCGTTGTTGACGTCGTCGTTGTTGCCCAGGGGCATGGTGGGGAGGTGGGTCTGTCCGTCCATTTTCAGGACGGCGACGTCCTTGCCGGGGTAGGGCTCTCCGACGGAGATGACTTCGACGGGTTTGGGGTTGTGTGCTTTGACGACGCCGACGGCGGTGGCGATCTGGGCGGTGACTGTCTTGGAGACCTCGGATTCCAAGGTCAGGTGGTTGGCGAAGAACTTCCCGATGGCCTCGGTGAACTTCGCCTTCTGCGCATCGGTGAACTTGTAACCGGTCTCATCCGCCGACAGTTCGGTCTCGATCTCCGCGGCGGCGGCCGTGATGAAGGTGTCCAGGGCGGTTTCGGCGAAGGCCTGCTTGAGTTCGGCTTCGCCGGGGTCGACGACGTGCGCGGCGGTGACGATGTATCCGTCCGGGGTGACGACGAACCCGGTGCCGTAGCCGTACACCTCGGCATCCGTCGTGTCGATGGTGCTCGATGCGGCGAAGTACTTGTCCGGTGCCTTGGCGATCTCCCCGAAGAAGACGTTGTAGACCGCCTCCGGGCTGGTCTCGATCACCCCGGTCTCCGCCATCCGGACGATCCGGTCGACCAGGGCCTCGATCGGGGCGTCGCGCAGGATGGGCTCGGGGACGCCGATGGTGGCTTTGTAGTCGACGAGGATGAGCTGGACGCCGGGGTAGGCCATGGCGGACAGCTGGGTTGAGGTCTGGTTCTGGGGTTCTGGGGTTGAGTCGGCCATGGTGGTGGCCGCGGCGGGGGTGGTCAGGGCGAGGGGGAGGCTGACCGTGGCGGTGAGGACCGCGATTCGGGTGCCCCAGCGATGCAGTCGGCCGCCGGGCCGTGGGATAGGAGGTCGGCGCCGGCCCGCGAGCGTGTCGCGGGGAGAACGCGTGCCTGCGGACGTCATCTGGGGGACCCCCATCGCGAGGTGTTTGGGCGGTTGGTTCGGGCGGTTGGTGCGGGCGGCTGACCGGAACCGGTCATGGTTGCCCAGGTGACGGGCGGACACGCCGGATGCCGCGCGCTGAGAATAGGACGCCCCGAGAACACGGGGAAAGCTCGTTGCGGGCACACCCACGGACCTCGCCGCAACGCTCGTGTCCGGGGTGGGGTCGACCCACGAAAACCGGCGTTGAGCAGGAGGTCCGCCGGTGGTGAAGCCGGTCGGGCGGGGCCTGCGGCCCCGTCCCGGCGGGTCCCGGGCCGGGACGGTGGCCGGGCCGGAACCCGACCGTCGGAGGTGTCCGGCAGGATGACCGGGGTGAGCGACATGGAGCGGACGGATACCGGGCGGATCGTGCTGGCGGGGGAACCGGGGGGCGAACCTCCGGCGGGTCTCCCGGGGGAGTCCTCGGCTCCCGGGGCGGCGTCGGCCGGGGTGCCGGCGACGGTCCCGGGGACGGCGACGGTCCCCGATGAGGCCCGACACCGTTGGACTGATCTCGCCGAACAGGTCCGTGAGCATCAGTTCGCCTACTACATCCGGGACGCACCCACGGTCAGCGACGGCGAGTACGACGCCCTGCTCCGGGAGCTCGAGTCGGTGGAGGAGGAATACCCCGGGCTGCGCACTCCCGATTCCCCGACCCAGACCGTCGGGGGGACCTTCTCCACCGACTTCGACCCTGTCGACCACCTCGAACGCATGCTCAGCCTGGATAACGCGTTCAGCGCGGAAGAACTGCGGCAGTGGGCCGACCGGGTGCACCGGGACGGCGGTCTCGCCGAGGGGACCGAGCCTGCCTACCTGTGCGAGCTGAAGATCGACGGCCTCGCGGTGAACCTGCTCTACGAAAACGGGGTGCTGGTCCGCGCCGCGACCCGCGGGGACGGCCGCACCGGCGAGGACATCACGATGAATGTCCGGACGATCGCAGGGGTCCCGCACCGGCTGTCCGGCAACGGCGTGCAGGGACCGGTACCGGAGCGGGTCGAGGTCCGGGGTGAGGTGTTCTTCCCGGTCGCCGAGTTCGCCGAACTCAACGCCGCGCTCGTCGCGGCAGGTCGGCCCCCTTTCGCGAATCCGCGCAACGCCGCAGCAGGGTCGCTCCGGCAGAAGGACCCCCGGGTTACCGCCGCCCGCCCGTTGCGCATGCTCGTGCACGGGATCGGCGCGCGCACCGGACTGGAGATCACCCACCAGTCCCAGGCCTACGAGCTGCTCCGCGCCTGGGGGCTGCCGGTGAGCCCGACCTTCCGGGTCCTGGCCACCCTTGCCGAGGTCGACGAGTACATCGCGTACTTCGGCGAGCACCGGCACGACCAGGCGCATGAGATCGACGGCGTCGTGGTCAAGGTCGACGAGGTGGCGGTGCAACGCCGGCTCGGCGCGACCAGCCGGGCACCGCGCTGGGCGATCGCCTTCAAGTACCCGCCGGAGGAGGTGAACACCCGGCTCGTCGATATCCGGGTGAATGTCGGCCGCACCGGGCGGGTCACTCCCTACGGGGTGATGGACCCGGTCCTCGTCTCCGGTTCGACGGTGTCCATGGCCACCTTGCACAACGCCCACGAAGTGGTCCGCAAGGGCGTGTTGATCGGCGACGTGGTCGTCCTGCGTAAGGCCGGTGACGTCATCCCGGAGATCGTTGGCCCGGTTGTGGAGGCCCGCAACGGCGGTGAGCGGGCCTTCACCATGCCGACGCACTGTCCCCGTTGCGGAACCGCACTCGCGTACGAGAAGGAGGGCGACGCCGACATCCGCTGCCCCAACGCCCGCAGCTGCCCCGCGCAGCTGCACGAACGCCTGTTCCATGTCGCCGGCCGGGGGGCTTTCGACATCGAGGCGCTCGGCTGGGAGGGGGCCGAGGCCCTGCTGCTGGCGCGGAACGAGGACGGAACCCCGGTGTTGTCCGATGAGGGCGACCTGTTCGACCTCACCGCGGACCGGTTGCTCCGGGTCCCCCTGTACACCCGCGGGACCAGGAATAAGGACAGGAGTAAGGACAGGACCCGGGGAGCGGCCGGCGGTGGGGGCCCGGTCGGTACCCCGGCCGGCGCGGGAACAGCCGGCGGCCAGGGGGCGCCGGACGGGGGAACAACTGGCGGCCCAGGGGCGCCGGGCGGGGGGACCGAGCCGGACCGGGGCGAGGTGGAGCTGTCGGCCAACGGGGTGAAGTTGTTGGACAACCTCGTCAAGGCGCGGGAACAACCGCTGTGGCGGGTCCTTGTCGCACTGTCGATCCGGCACGTGGGCCCGACCGCGGCCCGGGCCCTGGCCCGGGCGATGGGGTCGGTTGAACGTATTCGGGAGGCCGACGTCGCCGACCTGGCCGCCGTCGACGGGGTCGGTCCGGTGATCGCCGAGGCGGTCACCGAGTGGTTCGCCGTCGACTGGCACACCGAGATCGTGCGCAAGTGGCAGGCGGCCGGGGTACGGATGGCGGATGAGGAGGACACCTCGACGCCGCGCACCTTGGCCGGGCTCACCGTGGTCGTCACCGGAACCCTCACCGGTTTCAGCCGGGACGAGGCGAAGGAGGCCATCCTGATCCGCGGCGGGAAGGCTGCCGGGAGCGTGTCGAAGAGAACCTCCTACCTGGTCGCCGGGGAGAACGCCGGGTCCAAGCGGGACAATGCTGAACGGCTCGGGGTGCCGATCCTCGACGAGGGGGGGTTCCGGGTGCTGCTGGAGTCCGGGCCCGAGGGCCTCGGGATCGGCCCCGGCGTGCTGACACCGGCCTCGACATAGGGGCCGACCGGGCGGGGATCCGCATGGTGCGGGCTCCGGCGTCGGGCAGGGGACCGGCAGCGGCGAGCGGGACGGTACGGGCCCCGGGTCAGGTGGAGTCCCGGAACACCTGCTCGTGGTAGCGGACCAGGAGCCCGCGTGCCTCCGACTCCCGCCCGGGAGGGACCGGGATGACGGCGAGTACCGCGAGCCTGCGGGTTCCGGGCCCGTCCACGATCCGCAGGAAGCGCAGGGCGAGTCCCGTCGCGCCTTCATCGAGGGTGACCTGTTCGGGGAAGCCCGGCAGGAACAGGGGATCGTAACCGCCCGGGACCCGGTAGACGCCACGCGGTCCGAGTAGGAGGTCCCCGCCCGTCCCCCGGTGGCGTCGTGGCCCGCTACGGGTTCCCCGGTGCTGGGCCAGCCCGAGCAGGGCGAGCAGGGCGAGGGCCCCGCCCTGGACGAGGTCCTGGGCGGGGCTCCGGTACCTCCCGAGGACGAGCAGCGCCGTCGTCCCGGCGACGACGATGAGGGCACCGGCGAGAAAGGCGCGTCCGCTGCGTTCCTGCGCGGTGCCCGGGGTGCGCAGGCCGGGTGGTCCCGTCGGGTAGGACCAGCGGGCCCAGATTTCCCCGGCGAGGAGCCGGGCCCGGTCCGCCCGGAGCGGGCGGCTGGCCCGCAGCAGGCCGATCGACCCCGCGATGAGGACGAACCCGCAGGCCGCGGATACGGTGGCGAGGATGGTCAGGTTGCCCGGGACCATCGGGGCGGCCAGCCCGGGAAGCATCAGGGTGAGTGCGGAGCCGGCACCAAGGACGAGCAGCCCTTGGCGGAACACCGAGATTTCCAGTGCCGGCAGCAACCCCCCCGGTGGCGGTGTCGACTCGGTGCCCTCGCCCTCGGGGACGGGTCTTGCGGCCACGGTGTGCACTCCGTTCTCACGTCCCGGTTCGCACGTTCCGGTTTTCGTGTCCCGGGCATGCTCCGGTCCTGCTCCGACCCCGTCGGGAAGGTCCCCGTCGGCCGGTGCGTGCGGGAACCGGCGCTGGGCGGGGACCACCGTGCCCGTTCCGGGTTCCCACCGGAAGGGGCCGGGAGGCCCGAGCACGGCCCGTGCCGGGGGATATGCCCTGATATCTCCTATCTTGCGGGATGTCCGGGAAATGCGCTCGTTGGCGGAACCCGGTGCCGGGGCGGCGCAGCCCAGGCACCGGGTTCCGGGACACGCCCTAGACTCGGCCGGGTACGTCACCGCCGGGGCGACTGCCCCGGCGCGGGCCGCCGTCCGCGCCCGCCGCCCCCACCCGAACGGAAACCTGCGCATGTCTGCCATCTCGCGCGAGGAGGTCTCCCACCTCGCTGCGCTGGCCCGGATCGAGTTGTCCGACACCGAACTCGACACGCTCGCCGGGCAGCTCGACGTCATCCTCGGCGCCGTCGCCACCGTCCAGAGCCTCGCCGGCGATGACGTCCCGGCGACCAGCCACCCGATGCCGTTGACCAACGTGACCCGCCCGGACGTGGTGCGCCCGGGACTGGATGCGGGTCAGGCTCTCTCCGGTGCCCCCGAGGCGGAACAGCACCGCTTCCGGGTGCCGCGCATCCTGGAGGAGGACTGATGAGCGGGGCTGACACCGGCACCGGAACCGAACTCACCCGCCGCGATGCCGCCGACCTGGCCGGGCTGCTCGCCGCCGGCGAGGTGTCCGCGGTCGAGGTGACCCGTGCCCATCTGGACCGGATCGCCGCAGTCGATCCCGCGGTACACGCCTTCTTGCACGTGGCCGGCGAGCAGGCGCTCGCCGATGCCGCTGCGGTCGACCAGGATCGTGCCGCCGGGGAGCCGCTGCCGGCGCTCGCCGGGGTGCCGATCGCGGTCAAGGACGTGATGACCACCCGGGGGATGCCGACGACCTGCGGGTCACGGATGCTCGACGGCTGGATACCGCCCTACGACGCGACGGTCGTCGAACGGCTGCGCGAACGGCGCCTGGTCCTGCTCGGGAAGACGAACATGGACGAGTTCGCCATGGGGTCCTCCACCGAGCACTCCGCCTTCGGGCCGACCCGCAACCCTTGGGACACCGAGCGGATCCCCGGCGGGTCCGGTGGCGGGTCGGCCGCGGCCGTCGCCGCCTACCAGGCCCCGTTGGCCACCGGGACCGACACCGGCGGGTCGATCCGCCAGCCGGCCGCGGTCACCGGCACCGTCGGGGTGAAACCGACCTACGGGGCGGTATCCCGGTACGGGCTGGTCGCCCTGGCCAGCAGCCTCGACCAGGCGGGTCCCTGTGCGCGCACGGTGCTCGACGCCGCCCTGCTGCATGAGGCGATGGCCGGATACGACCCGCGGGACTCCACCTCACTGACCGGACCCGTCCCCCCGGTGGTCGCCGCGGCCCGATCCGGGGATGTGGCGGGAGTGCGCATCGGCATCGTCCGCGAACTCGGCGGGGAGGGCTACCAGCCGGGGGTCCGGGCCGCTTTCGAGGCGGCCGTGGATCTGCTGGTGAAAGCCGGCGCCGAAGTCGTCGAGGTGTCCTGCCCGAGTTTCACCGCCGCACTCGCCGCCTACTACCTCATCCTGCCCAGCGAGGCGAGCAGCAACCTCGCGAAGTTCGACGCGATGCGCTACGGGCTGCGGGTCTACCCCGAGGGGGTCGTCGCCCCGACCGCCGAGCAGGTGATGGCCGCGACCCGGGCCGCCGGGTTCGGCGACGAGGTCAAACGCCGGATCATTCTCGGCACCTACGCCCTGTCCTCCGGCTACTACGACGCCTACTACGGCAGCGCGCAGAAGGTCCGCACGCTCATCCAACGGGACTTTGCCGCCGCCTTCGAGATCGCCGACGTGCTCGTCTCGCCGACCGCACCGACCACCGCGTTCCCGTTGGGGGCCAAACTCGACGACCCGCTCGCGATGTACCTCAACGATGTCGCGACCATCCCGGCGAACCTCGCCGGGGTACCGGGGATGTCCTTGCCGAGCGGTCTGGCCGCCGAGGACGGCCTACCCGCCGGACTGCAGATTCACGCCCCCGCGGGGGCGGACGACCGGCTCTACCGGGTGGGGGCCGTCCTGGAAGGGCTGCTCCGGGACAGTTGGGGAGGTCCGCTGCTCGACCGGGCGCCGGACCTGCCCGGCCCGGCCGGGGTGGGCGCGAGGAGCGACGCCGGTCCGGTTGTACCGGCGACGACGGCAGGAGGCCAGCGATGACGGCGGCGACCGAGGCCGTACTCGACTTCGACACGGCGATGGCGGACTTCGACCCGGTGCTCGGGCTCGAAGTGCACGTCGAACTCAACACGGCGACGAAGATGTTCTGCGGCTGCCCGACGACTTTCGGTGCGGAGCCGAACACCCAGGTGTGCCCGGTGTGCCTGGGCCTGCCCGGGGCGCTGCCGGTGCTCAACGAGGTCGGACTGGAGTCGGCGATCCGTATCGGGCTGGCGCTGAACTGCGACATCGCCACGTGGTGTCGGTTCGCCCGGAAGAACTACTTCTACCCGGACATGCCGAAGAACTTCCAGACCTCGCAGTACGACGAGCCGATCGCGCACGACGGCTGGCTGGACGTCGAGTTGGAGGACGGGTCGACTTTCCGGGTGCCGATCGAACGCGCCCACATGGAGGAGGACACCGGCAAGTCGTTGCACGTCGGCGGTGCCACCGGGCGGATCCACGGGGCCGACTACTCCCTCGTCGACTACAACCGGGCCGGGATCCCGTTGATCGAGATCGTCACCAAGCCGATCACCGGGGCCGGGGACCGCGCCCCGCAGATCGCCCGGGCCTACGTCACCGCCCTGCGGGACCTGCTCCGTGCCCTCGGAGTCTCCGACGTGCGGATGGAGCAGGGGTCGTTGCGGTGCGACGCGAACGTGTCGTTGCGGCCCAAGGCTGCCCCGGGTGCCGAGCAGGAGGCGGTGCCGTTCGGAACCCGCAGCGAGACGAAGAACGTCAACTCGCTGCGCAGCGTCGAACGGGCGGTGCGGTTCGAGATCACCCGCCATGCGGCCCGGCTGCGGGCCGGGGAGCGGGTGGTGCAGGAGACCCGGCACTGGCATGAGGACACCGGGGTGACCACCTCGGGGCGGGTGAAGTCCGACGCCGAGGACTACCGCTACTTCCCGGAACCGGATCTCGTGCCGATCGCCCCCGACCCCGTCCGGGTCGAGGAACTGCGCGCCACCCTGCCGGAACCGCCCGCGCAGCGTCGCCGCCGACTCCAGGCCGACTGGGGTTTCCCGGACAAGGAGATGCGGGACCTCATCAACGCCGGCGCGGTCGATCTCGTCGAGGCCACCGTGGCGGCCGGGGCCACCCCCGCCGCGGCCCGCAAATGGTGGAGCGGGGAACTGGCCCGCAGGGCGAATGCGGACGGTCTCCCGTTGACCGAACTGTCCATCACCCCCGGACAGGTCGCGGCCCTGCACGGGCTCGTGGACAGCGGCCGGCTCACCGACGCCCTCGCCCGGCAGGCCCTTGACGGGGTACTCGCCGGTGAAGGGGAACCTGAACAGGTCGTCGCCGCCCGGGGACTCGAAGTGGTTTCCGACGACACCGCCCTGGGCGCCGCCGTGGATCGGGCGATCGCGGCGAACCCCGAGGTCGCGGCGAAGATCCGGGACGGCAAGGTGGCCGCGGCGGGTGCCCTGATCGGGGCGGTGATGAAGGAGATGCGTGGTCAGGCGGATGCCGGCCGGGTACGGGAACTCGTGCTCCAACGGCTGACCTGACCCGCACCGCCCTTCCCCGGGCCGGGCGGGGCCAGCGCGCCCCGGCCCGGCCCCGTCCGGCCCGTCTCGTACTCGGTCCGCCCGGGCCGGGAACCGGGGCCGATTGCCGCAGGTGTCAGGTTCGCCCGGGGACGTGCATTTCCCGGCATGATCCGGCTAGGGTCGCTTTCTGGAAGCGCGGCTGGCCCCCGCGACACCAGAAGAGGGACGTCCCCCGGTCCTCGAACCGGGGCGCCCTCCTGACCCATTCGGGGGCGCGAGGTGAGCACGGACCGGGCGATCCGCACCGCGGCGTCGGTCTGGCTCAGCACACTCATCGGGATCGGGGTCGCCGGGGCCGTGGTCACCGCGGGGCTCGGGTTGCGCGGCTCCTCGGCGGTCACCTGGGCCGCCCCGACCTTCAGCGCAATCGTGGCCGTCCTCAGCACCGGCACCGTTCTCCTGCTGCGCGGGCGACGGCACACCGCCACCGGCCTATCCGCCGGAATCGCCGCGGCCATGGTCGTGTGGGCCGCCGGGCAGGTGCTGACCGCACTGACGGTGCGGTCCGGCGACTCGGCCTTCCCCCTCATCGGTGATCTGCTCACCTTCCCGGCGCTGCCGCTGGCCACCCTCGCCCTGCTCGCCGTGCCCTCCCGGCACCGGCAGCGGGACACGGCACTGCGGCTCGGCGTCGACGCGACCGCGCTCGGCTTCGCCTCAGCCCTGCTCATGTGGTGGTTCGCCTACCGGCCCCGGGCTGACGGGCCCGCCTCGGCCCAGGGGGCGCTGGTCGCCGTTGTCGCGGTCGCCGCGATCACCCTGGCCTACCTCGCCCTGCTCACCGCGATCCGCGACCTCGACATCGCGCTGATCGGGGTCGCGGCAGGGATCGGGCTGCTCTCCCTGGGCACCTTGCTCACCATGTACCAGGTGCTGGGGACGGGACATCAGCGTGGCTGGCTCGGGGCGGCCCTGCTCTGCCTGGCCTGGCCGCCGATCGCCGCGGGGGCGCTGAACCACCGGGGGCCCGGCGAGGACGACGACCTGCTCGTCCCCGCCGTGGACCCGGACGCCCGGGTCGTCGCGGTGACCACGACGGCCAGCCTCGTCCTGCTGTCCGTCGGCCTCGTCGCGATCCTCGTCATGGGGGCCCGCAAGGTCGATTCGGTGTCCCTGCTCCTCGTGCTCTCCTCGGTGATCACGTTCTGGCTCCGGGAACTGCTCAACGCCCGGCAGCGGGCCGACCTGCTGCGTCGGGTGTACGACGAGGCCACCGCCGACCCGCTGACCGGCCTGGCGAACCGGCGGGTGCTCACCGCGCGGTTGGCCGCACTCCCGCCGTACGAGGCGTGGTCGCTGCTCGTCGTCGACCTCGACGGGTTCAAGGACTTCAACGACCTGTTCGGTCACCCGGCCGGGGACCGGCTGCTCCGGGCCACGGCTCACCGGCTGCGCTCCGCGGCCCCGCCGGGGGCGACCGTGTCCCGGCTGGGTGGGGACGAGTTCGCCGTCCTCGCCCCCGGGGAACGCTCCCAGGGGATGCAGATCGGGCACCGGCTCGTCGCCGCGGTCCGTCTGTGCGCCGGGGACATGCAACTGTCCACCCGGATCCCGGTCTCGGCCAGCGTCGGGGTGGCCGAACTGCGCGGCGGCCGGCCCACGGTGCCCGCCGGGGTGAACCGGACGGTGCCGGACCCGGCCCGGGCCGGCGGTACGGGGGGCCGCGTGGGCTTCAAGGGCGTGGGGAACGCGGGGGATACCGGGAGCCCGGGAGGCGCCGGGGACGCGAGGAGTACCGGTG
>JARRQM010000013.1:0-11140 GCA_037381765.1 Kineosporiaceae bacterium | reverse complement strand
CCACCCGCCCGGCGGCGGACGCCCGCACTGGTGTCCCGCATCCCACGCCGTAGTCGATCCCCGTGTGCATCCGCCAGATGTGCAGGACCGGGTGGTAGCGCAGGCCGAACGGGGAGGTGACCGGCGCCAACACCGGTCGGCCGAGCAACCCGGGCGAGGAGGACGGCGGCGGGGCCGACCCCGGATGCTTGCGCGCCTCCCGCGCGGCCCGTTCCGCCAGTTCGGCCTGCAAACGGTCCTGCTCGGCCCGCAGCTGATCCAGCCGGGCCTTCTCGCTGTCCGCCCGAGCCTTGATCACCGCGACGGCCGAGGACCGCTCCGCGACCAGCCGGGCCTGCTCGCGTTCGGCCCGGACCGCCTCGGCCTCGGCCTCCTGGCGTTCCCGGACGGCGGCCTCCGAACGTGCCTTGAGGTCGGCCACCTCGGCACGTACCGCGGCCAACCGGGCGCCCCGGGCCCGCAACTCAGCCTCCTGGGTGGCCAGCCGGCGCACTGCCCCCGTCTGCGATTGCAGGGCTGTCCCGGCGAAGGCGAGCTGGTCGACGAACCTGTCCGGATCGTCGGTCTGCAGGGCCGTGGCCAGACCGGTGAGACCGCCGTCGACGTAGGACTGCCGGGCGATGAGCTCGATCGTGGCCCGGGCCCGGGCCTCGGCCGCACGCTGGGACCGCAGTTCCCGCTCCGCCTTCGCTTCCTCGGCCCGCGCATAGGCGAGGCGTGAGGCGACCTCCGCATCACGCCTCCGCGCGCTCTCCACCGCTTCCTGGGCGGTGGTGAGCTGCGTCCGCACGTCGGCGAGTTCCGCCTCGGCGCGTTTCAGCGCAACCGCGGCCTCGGCGAATTCCGCCGAAGTGCCCTCCAGCTCATCGCGCAGCTGGGCGATCTCCTTGTCGAGCGCCTTCTTCCGGTCGCTGACCGGATCGGCCCCGGCCCCCGCCGGAACCCCGACCAGTACGACCGCGATCACCGCCCCCGCGACGAGCCCCAACACGGGACGCCGCATTGCCCCTCCTCGGCCCCACCCCGACCAGCTGAACGAGCTGGCCCTCCGCGGCCGGACCGCCTGTGGCGACCCGGCACGCTGCCCGGTACGCGCCGCCGGGCCACGCCCCAGTGCGATACCGCGCCCAGGCCCCTCCCGCCTGTGGGCGCATCGTCACCGGACGGGTGGAGCGACGCGCTGCAACACGTGGTTCAGAACACCACGCGCCTACACCTTGAGGTACTTGAGCAGGGAGAAGAAAGCCGACACGCCTGCGATGAGCAGCCCAGTGATGAACATCCAGGGGAGCACGAACAGGGCGTTGCCGACGCCGACCCACTGGGTGACGAAGGGCAGTTGACCGGCCAGCCATCCCTTGATGACGACGGCGACGACCGGGATGAGCACCGCCGAGGCGACGAGTGCCCCGACCGCGGCAGCAATCATGGATTCGAGGATGAAGGGCAACTGGATGACCAGGTTCGAGGCGCCGACCAGGCGCATGATGCCGGTCTCCCGGCGCCGGGTGAAGGCCGCCAACCGGATCGTCGTCGCGACCAGCAGTACAGCCGTGGCGAGAGTGACGAAGGCGATCCCCCACGCCCCCCACTTCAACCCGTTGAGCAGGGTGAACAGGCGGTCCAGGACGACGTTCTGGTCCTGCACGCTCTCCACCCCCGCCCGGTTCTCGAACTGTTCGGCGACGGTGCGGTACTGCTTGGGGTCCCGGAGTTTGACCCGGTAGGACTCCGGCATCATGTCGACGCTCGCGTTGTCCGCGAGCACCGAGTTCTTCGCCTGCTCCCGGAACCGGTCGAAGGCCTCCTGCTTGGACTCGTAGTAGACCTCCGCCACGTACGGGTCCAGCTGGGGGGAGTTGAGGTCGGCGAGGATCTGGTCCTTCTGCACCTGGGTGACCTCACCGGAGGCGCAGCTCGCGGCCACCGACTCGGTCCCGCAGAGGAAGATCGACACCTGCACCTTGTCGAACCAGTACCCCTTCATCAAGGAGACCTGCTTCTGGGTGAGGATGCCGAAGCCCAGGAGGAACAGGGACACCGCGGTGACCAGGATGACGGACACCGTCATGGACAGGTTGCGGCGCAGGCCGATGCCGATCTCGGAAAGGATGAACTGGAAGCGCACTGTTGTCCTGCCTTAGCGGGCGGTGCCGTAGGCGCCGCGGTCCTGGTCACGGACGAGCCGACCGTCCTCAAGTTCGCAGACGCGCTTGCGCATCTGGTCGACGATCTCGTCGTCGTGGGTGGCCATCACGATGGTCGTCCCGGTCCGGTTGATCCGGTCGAGCAGGCGCATGATGCCGACGCTCGTGCCGGGGTCGAGGTTCCCGGTCGGTTCATCGGCGAGCAGGATCGCCGGACGATTGACGAACGCCCGGGCGATCGCCACCCGCTGCTGCTCCCCGCCGGACAGCTCGTGCGGGAAGCGCCGTTCCTTCCCGGACAGCCCGACGAGGTCGAGCACCTCGGGAACGGTGTGCGCGATCGCATGCCGCGGCTTGCCGATGACCTGGAGGGCGAAGGCGACGTTCTCGAACACCGTCTTGTTCGGCAGCAACCGGAAATCCTGGAACACGACCCCGATGGTGCGTCGGAGCTGGGGAACCTTCCAGCTGGGCAGCCGGGCCACGTCGCGCCCCGCCACGTGCACGGCCCCCTTGGACGGGCGGTCCTCTTTCAAGGTCAGGCGCAGGAAGGTGGACTTCCCTGACCCGGAAGCGCCGACGAGGAAGACGAACTCGCCCTTGGAGACCTCAAGGCTGATGTTCTCCAGTGCGGGATGCGTCGTCCCGGGATAGATCTTGGTCACGTTCTCGAAACGGATCACGTGCGATCGTCCTTGGCCGGTCTCGGGGGTAGGGGGTGACCCACCCAGGTCCCCGCGATGCGGACCTGAGCGGCCTCCGGCAGACCGAGTCTATGCACTCACGGGAGGGATCCCGACCACGGGCACGCACGACCGACCAGCGGAGTTGCCCTGCGTGCACGTGCCTGGACACAACGCCACCGGATAGCACCGAGACCGCCTCTGGGGGGCGTCAACGCCGCCTCCCGGGACGTGTCGGCGACGTTTCCCGGGAGGCGAAGACGCGCGCTCAGCCGAACAGACCGCTGCCACCGCCGGAACTCCCGGACGATCCCCCGAGTGGCAGGCCCTCGCTCGGCTGGACGACGACGAACCCGGGGCCGTGGAAGGCGAACTGCATCGCCTCCCCGGAACCTCCACGCAACAGCGACTTGACGTTCATGCTGCTGACCACCTGCGGGGCCAGGTTCGCCGACCAGGCGACGGCCGCCTGCATGTCGACGTAGGTGGGCTGCCGCGAGCAGTCGAGCAGCATCGGGGTGCCGTCGCTGGTGAGCACCACCGTGCCGTGTCCGTTGAGCACGGTGTTGAAGGCCCCGCCGGCGAGGACGCCCGCCCCCTGGACCCGGTGCCCGTCCCAGTTCAACGCGGCGTCGAAGGCGAGCAGGTTGGTCCCGTTGACGCTGAGGCCATCCCCTTCGAGCTGGATGAAGAAGATCTCCTGGGCGAGGCGGGCGAAGAACACCTCGCCCTGCCCGGTGACCCGCATCAGCGGGGTGTCCTCGCTGGTCAGGGCGCGCTTGAGGAACTTCCCGACGCTACCGGAGCCCTCGTGGTTGAAGGCGACCTGCCCCTGGTCGGCGACCATGGCGCCCTTCACCGCGAGGACGTCCGGTCCCAAGGTGGCCTTCGCCATCTTCGAGTTCTGCCGGATCCACCGCTCGCCGCTGTTGACCTCGGCGTTGGCGGCATCGAACAACTGGCTACGCATGTCAGGTGCGTCCTTTGGTTGGCCTGGAGGTCGACTCGGACCGTCGTGGCCCGCCTGGCCCCGACGGTCCGCCCATGTTGCCAGACCCCGCTGCCGAAACCGGGCCGCACGCCCGGGGCGGCCCACCTCCCGTGGGGCGACCCGGAGAACCTGGTCAGCTCGCGTCGGCCGCTTTCTCCGAGGTACGCCGCCAGCGGATCCCGGACTCCAGCAACTCGTCGATCTCCCCGTCGAACACGGCGGCCGGGTTCCCCGTCTCGAACTCCGTACGCAGGTCCTTGACCATCTGGTAGGGGTGCAGCACATAGGAACGCATCTGGTTGCCCCAGCTCGACCCGCCGTCCCCCTTCAGGGCATCGAGTTCGGCCTGGCGTTCCTGCCGGGCCCGTTCCAGCAGCTTCGCCTGGAGCACTCGCATCGCCGCGGCCTTGTTCTGCAACTGGGACTTCTCGTTCTGGCAGGTAACGACGATCCCGGTGGGGACGTGGGTGATCCGCACCGCGGAGTCGGTGGTGTTCACGCTCTGCCCGCCCGGACCGGAGGACCGGTACACGTCAACCTTCAGATCGTTCTCGGGGACGTCGATGTGGTCGGTCTCCTCGACCACGGGAAGCACCTCGACCCCGGCGAAGGAAGTCTGCCGCCGGCCCTGGTTGTCGAACGGGCTGATCCGCACGAGCCGGTGGGTGCCCTGCTCCACCGACAGGGTCCCGTAGGCGTACGGGGTGGCCACCTTGAACGTGGCCGACTTGATCCCGGCTTCCTCGGCGTAGGAGGTGTCGTACACCTGGGTGGCGTACCCGTGCCGTTCGGCCCAGCGCAGGTACATCCGCAGGAGCATCTCGGCGAAGTCCGCCGCATCCACCCCGCCGGCCTCGGACCGGATGGTCACCAGCGCCTCCCGGGAGTCGTACTCCCCGGACAGCAGGGTGCGCACCTCCAGTTCGCCGAGTTCCCGGGTCACCACGACGAGCTCGGCCTCGGCCTCGGCGAGGGTGTCCTCGTCATCCTCCGCCACGGCGAGTTCGACGAGCACCTCAAGATCATTGACCCGGGCGGTCATCCGCTGCAGCCGATCGGCCTCGGACTGCAAATGCGACAGCTTGCTCGTCACCGCCTGGGCACGTTCCTGGTCATCCCACAGGTCCGGGGCCGCGGCCTGCTCGGACAACGCGCCGATCCGGGTACGCAATCCTTCGAGATCGCTCACCTCCAGGATCGAGGCGAGCGTCTGGCGGAGCTCCCGGAGCACGGCAGGGAAGTCGACGACGGCCACGATGATGCAGGGTACCCGGCGGGCGAGCACGTTCCGTGCCGCGGGCGATACCCCGAGGGCGCAACCCCATGGCGGCGCCCCGGGCGCAACCCCGCGGTCCGACCGGACTCCTAGCACACTCCCAGCCTGTCCCCAGGCCGTCCCGGGACCGGTACCGCACACTGGTCGGCATGCAGGAAGACGAAGCACGGCAGGTGATCGACGGGCTGCGGACCCGGGGCGTGATCGCCCGGCTCACCCATGCCGGTCCTTTCCGGGTCGGCATCCGGGTCCCGCTCGGGGACGGGCGCGAGGCCCTGTGGGACGTCGACGGGGCCGCGGGGCTGGAAGCCCAGGTCATGCGCAACGGCGTACTCGTCGGCTTCATCCCGGCGATCCCCGGCTCGGAAGACTACGACGAGCAACAGACGATCCAGGCGATCGCCGAAGCCGACTACGGCCGGGGCTGACCGAGCCGACCCTGTGCCTGGCCGGGCCCCGTAGGTGCCCGGACCGAGTACGTGATCGGGCCCCGTAGGTGGCCGGACCGACCGGCCGGACGGCCCGCAACACCCGGGTCGGGGGTCGACACCTGCTCCCGCGGCATCGACCCCCGGTCCCTCCGGTGGGCCACCCGGTGGGCTGAACGGGTTCTGCATTCCCCGTGCCGCGCTGTCTACCGTCCCGGTGTCGCACTCCCGTCGCAATCGCCGGGAAAGGAGAGGAAAGAAGAGGAATGGCAAAGCCCGTGTACAGACCCCGGACCGAAACGGCACCATGTCGACTCCGGCAGCACGGCGGCACGTCCGCGACACGATCACGGCGGCCGGGTCCCCGAACGCTAGGGTCGGGGACGGCACGACTCGGCCCGGGGGGTGCGGTATGGGACGTGGCCACGGCCACGGAAAATCACAGACAACGACGGCGACGGACATCCCGGCGACTGCCAGGCAGAGTACGGCCCGGCAGGACACGACCGGATGGAGCACGACGCAGCGGGACGCGGTCCGGCGGAGCACGGCCCGGCGTCTGTGTCACCTCCTCCGTACCCGCCCCCGGTACCGGGCCCGCTGGCAGCGCTACGCCCTGCACCACCGGGAGCGCAAGCTCAACCAGGCGGCGGTCGCCCAAGTCCTCGCCCACCATCTGTGGGACAGCGGCCAGGTCGCCGAAACCGACCGGCTGCTCCCGCGCCGGCTCAAGGACACCGTCAGCCGGGCCCTGTCCGGACGGGTACTCTCCGCCCGGACCCTCCAACTTTTCATCGAGGCCTTCGAGATGACCGCTCAGGACGCTGCGGGGCTCGCCGCCGCCCCACCCCCGGATATCCCTGCCGACAACCTCGGCGGTCCGGGGCGGATCCGCCCGGCCCGACCCGCCGATGTGCCGCGACTACACGAACTCGTCGTCGAACTCGCGACCTACGAACGCGAACCCGACGCGGTCAAGGCGACCCCGGAGGATCTCGACACCGCCCTGTTCGGGCCCGATCCCCGGGTGCACGCCCTCGTCGCCGAGGCCGACACCCCGGACGGGCCCGACGTCGTCGGGTTGGCCCTGTGGTTCGTCACCTTCTCCACCTGGCAGGGACGGCACGGCATCTGGCTGGAGGACCTCTACGTCCGCCCGGAGCATCGCCGGTCCGGCTTCGGCCGCGCGCTGCTGTGCGCGCTCGCCGCGGAATGCCTCCGTCGCGGCTACCGGCGGTTGGAGTGGACGGTGCTCGACTGGAACGCGCCGGCGCTCGGGTTCTACCGGTCGCTCGGGGCCGAGAGGCTCACCGAGTGGACCACTCACCGCTTGTCCGGCCCGCACCTGGAACAGCTGGCCCGACCCCGCTGAGGTACGCCGGCGGGAGCGGACCGCCGGAGTACGTCGGCCGGGGCGGACCGGCTCGGCCACCGCACCGGAACGGTCGCGTGGACCGGCCGGAGCGGAACGGCACGACCGCGCCGGGTCCGGGCACCGGGACGGACCGGATGTTAGCCTCCCCACACCCCTCACCCGCAGGTGTCCACCGGGCAGGACGTTACGCCCGGGACGGGCCCTCGGCGGGTCGACACGATCGGTCGCGGAGGCGAGCAGGACGGCGGAAGGGCGGACCCGACCACCATGACCCCAGCTCGAAGCGTAGCGGAGGACGGCGGCGATACGGTCGACTTGCGGGTACCCGCCGATCCCGCCTATCTCGCGGTCATCCGGACGGCCGCAGCTGGCCTCGCGGCCCGGCTGGAGCTGACCCTCGACGAGATCGAGGACCTGCGGATCGCCGTCGATGAGGCCTGCGCCCTGCTCCTGGACCGGCGCAGCCACCCGGGCGGACATGTCGAGGCCCGGTTCACCATCCACCCCGACGTTCTTGAGGTGGTTGTCTCAGGCCCTGCGCAAAGCCTCCCCGAACGGAGTAGTTTCGCCTGGACGGTCCTGGAAGCCTTGGTGGGCAAGATCGACACCTGGACCACGACCGAAGGCAGCTGGATCCGGTTGACTCATGACGGGAGTCGGAGGACGCAGTGACCACCGAGCGAGTGGCGGGGCCCCCGCCCCTGCCCCGTCAGGTCGGCCGGCGACCATCCACGGCCGGCCCCCCGGCCACCCCCAAGACGGTCATCGACCTGCGCTCCGACCTCACCCTGCGCCCTATCGGTGAATTCCCCACCGTCCCCGATCCACCGGCGGTCATCGACCTGAGGGATCTGCCCGACCCGCCGCTCGCCGTCGACATCCGCCGCCGGGTCGCCCGGAGACCGGGCCGGGGCGTCGAACAAGACATCCGACGAGACACCGAACGGGGCGGGGAACGGGGACCCGATCCTGGCCTCGCCCGGCCTGTGGAGGAGTCCGACGAACTCCTCCGCCGCTTCACCGCCCTTCCCCCGCACAGCCCGATCCGTTCGCTCCTGCGCCACCAGGTGGTCGAGTCCCATCTCCCCCTGGTCCGGCTTCTCGCCCAGCGTTTCCTCGGTCACGGAGAATCCCTCGACGACCTCATCCAGGTCGGCTCGATCGGCCTGCTCAACGCCGTCGACCGGTTCGATCCCGAACGGGGCGGATTCGCCGGCTTCGCCACCCCCACCATCCTCGGCGAGATCCGCCGGCACTTCCGCGACCGGAGCTGGGCCCTACGGGTACCGCGCCGGGTGCAGGAACTCGGCCGTCAGGTCTCCCGGTCCCGGGAGGAGCTGACCCACCGGCTCGGCCGCTCCACACCGTCCAGGAACTCGCCGCCGATCTCGGCACCGACCCCGACCTCGTGGTCGAGGCCATCGACACGGCGACCGCCTATGCCACCGTTCCCCTGCCGAGTGCCTCGGAGGAGAGCCGGTTCGACGCCCTGGGTGTCCCCGATGAGGGCCTCGACCTCGTGGAGGACCGGCTCACGCTACGTCCCCTGCTGGCCCGGCTGCCAACCCGGGAACGAACCATCCTCGCTCTGCGTTTCGTCAATGGGATGTCCCAGTCGCAGATCGCGGCGGAGGTCGGGATCTCCCAGATGCACGTGTCACGACTGCTCGCCCGTAGCCTCACAGCACTGCGCGAGGGGCTCGCCGAGCGGGCGTGATCCGGACGATCGCCCCTGGGCGGCCGCCGCGCCACCGGATGCCCCGTCCGGCACCAGTTACCGCGGCGGAGCACCATTTCCGGGGCGCCCTCAACGGTGAGGGCCAGCTCGGCGGATACCGGCTCCATAGCACATCCCCGATAGCCGAACGTCGCTCTACACACAGTCACCGTGCACGCAGAACGTTACGAATTTCTGCTCCAGAACCCTTGTGAAGGCGGGCACAAGAATGTGAGGCTTGGCCCTGGACGCACGAGGGCATGACGTTCCCGCCCTCGGGGGGCACGTCCCACCCGTACCACAGGTGCCATGGCACCCCACCCCCGACCTGTCGTTGACCTGCCGGTAAACGGCGACGCGCGAGAGCCCTTCGGGGCGGAGGAGTGGATCCACCTCATGGACTGGCGGCACCGCGCAGCGTGCCTGGAAGAGGACCCCGAGCTGTTCTTCCCGATCGGGAACACCGGGCCCGCGCTGCTGCAAATCGAGGAGGCAAAGGCGGTCTGCCGGCGCTGCGGCGTCGTGGAGACCTGTCTGCGTTGGGCGCTGGACAGTGGTCAGGACGCCGGTGTTTGGGGCGCCCTGTCCGAGGACGAGCGCCGGGCGTTGAAGCGCCGCAACGCACGGGCCCGGCGAGCAGGCTGACCTGCCTGTCCGTACCCGGACCAGACCTGCACCATCCGTGAGGGGCCGCGAAAGCGGCCCCTCACCTACGTTCCGGATCCGTTCCCGGAATCCCCGCCGTCCCTGGCCCGGGCCCCCGTTTCCGTCCCGGATCCCGTTTCCGGCCCGGACCCGACGTCGCGGACGGTGACCTCGACGGTCACCTCGGTACCACCTCCCGCCGGGGTCGCCCAGCGGATACTCCCCCGCATCTCCCCGCCGACGAGGGCCTGGACGATCTGCGTCCCCAACCCGTCGGCCCCGGCGGCGAACCCGTCGGGAAGCCCCGTCCCGTCATCCCGCACGACCGCGACGAGCCGGCGGCCGGTCTCCCGCCGTGCCGACAGGGTGACCGTGCCTCCCCGTCCGGCCAGCCCGTGCTCGACGGCGTTCGTCACCAGTTCGGCGAACACCAGCGCGAGCGGGGTCGCGTTCTCCGGGTGCAGCGGCCCGAACCGGCCCTCCCGGACCAAGGACACCGGGGCCCCCGCGGAGGCGAGTTCCACGGACAGTGCGGCCATCCGGTCGAGGACATCGTCGAAGTCGACCGTCCCGCCGAGCTTCTCCGACAGGGTCTCGTGGACCACCGCGATCGTCGCGACCCGGCGCATGGCCTCCTGCAGGGCCAGGCGTCCCTCCTCCGACCTGATCCGGCGGGCCTGTAACCGCAGCAGTGCCGCCACCGTCTGCAGGTTGTTCTTCACCCGATGGTGGACTTCCCGGATGGTCGCGTCCTTCGTCATCAACTCGCGTTCCCGGCGACGCAGCTCGGAGACGTCGCGCAGGAGCAGAACGGCGCCGATCCGCTGCCCGGCCGCCGTGAGCGGGATCGACCGCAAGGACAAGGTGGTCCCCCGGGCTTCCAGGTCGCTACGCCACGGGGCCCGGCCGGACAGGACGAGAGGCAGGGACTCGTCCACCGGCCCGACGAAATCCAGCAGCGGAGTGGTGACCTCCGGCAGGGACTGGTCGGTGAGTTCCCCGACGAACCCGAGGCGGTGCAGTGCCGACAGGGCGTTCGGGCTCGCGTAGGTGACCCGACCGTCCCGGTCGAGACGGATCAACCCGTCACCGACCCGGGGCGCACCACGGCGGGGACCGGTCGGGGCGTCCGCCGACGGGAAATCCCCGGCAGCGATCATCCGCGCGAGGTCATCCGCGCACTGCAGGTAGGTGAGTTCCAGCCGGCTCGCCGACCGCGCCGCCGCAAGGTTCGTGTGCCGGCCGACGACCGCGAGCACCCGTCCCCCGCGCAGTACCGGGACCGCTTCCTCGCGCACCGGGACGTCGGCGTACCACTCCGGGTCGCGTTCCCGGCAGATCCGCTGGACCTGCCACGCGCGGTCGACCTGGGACCGGCCACCCCGCGGAACCCGGGTACCGACAATGTCGTCATGGTGCACGGTGGCCCCCGTGCTGGGACGGCAGTGGGCCACCGCGACCCAGCCCTCGGCGGAACGGTCCGGCGCCCACAGCACGAGGTCGGCGAAAGACAGGTCGGAGATCATCTGCCAGTCCCCGACCAGCAGATGCAGCCACTCGATATCCGCGGGCTCCAGCTCGGTGTGACGGGCGAGCAGGTCGTTCAACGTCGGCACCCGCCCAGCCTAGAAGCCCCCGCCCGGAACCCCCGGGGACGTCCCCTGACCTCCGAATGCACATCCTCGGAAGCCCACGTACCCCCGTGATCCCACGCTCACCCCGCACGGCCCGGTGTACGCCTCCGGACCCCCCGGACACCCCTCTGCGGCGCCGCACCTCCGGTCTCCCCGGAGCCCCGGGCAGCCGGGATGCGACACCGCGCCCAGTCCGGTACCGCACGGTGTCGTACCACGCTGTCCCGGAGCCCCGGAGCCCCGG
>JARRQM010000012.1:14396-17544 GCA_037381765.1 Kineosporiaceae bacterium | reverse complement strand
TCCTCGGCCTCGGCGTCCCCGTCCTCCCCGGCGGCGTGCCGTCCGGTGACCCCGTTCGCCTCGGCGACCCGAAGCAGCTCGGTGAGTACCTGATGGATCTGCGGCTCCGGCTGCGCCCCCTGGAACAGCGGCACCGGCTGCTCCTTGAGCACGGCGAACACGCTGGGAATGGACTGGATCTGGAAGGCCTGCGCCACCTGCGGGTTGGCGTCGACGTCCATCTTCACCAGGAGGAACCGGCCATCGAAGTCCGCGGCGAGCTTCTCCAGTACCGGGGACAGCTGCTTGCACGGCTGGCACCAGGTGGCCCAGAAGTCGATGACGACGGGGACCGTCCGGGAGGTCGCCATGACCTCGTCCATGAAGGTCGCGTCGGTCGCCTCGATGACATGGGAACCACCGGCGGTGCTGGCCCCGTTCGTCGCCGGGGCCGCGTTCCGGGCGGCGAGCGCCCCGAGGTCCACCGCACCCCGGAGGTCGAAGGGCTGCTGCGGCGCCCGGCCGGGCTGGTTGCTCATCCTCGTCCTCAGTCCTTTCTTCCGCGGGCACCACGACGCCCGCGGAACCCACCGTATCCGTCGCCGCGCCCGGAGGGGCGCCGCCCCCGGACACCGGTCCGTCGCCGTCCGGTGCGGCCGCGCTCAGCGCCCGCGCACCGCGACATCCACCTTCCCGGCCGCGACCACCCGGATCTGGCCGTGGGCGACGGAGTCCGGGGGGATCACGAACGCGACGAGCTCCTGGGAGGTGCGGACGACTTCGGTACCGAAACTCGACCGCCCGGCCAGTGCCGCGAGGGCGGGATCGCCGATCCCGAGTTTGTCCGCCGCGGCCTCCTTCTCCAGCCGGTAGGTCTCGGTCAGCTCGGCGACGACCAGGGCACCCCCGTCGGAGGTCCCCAGGGCGAGCACCGGCCCACCGGACGCCCGATGCGTGACCGTCACCGTCGCGAGCCCGTCCAGTTCCTTGCGGTCCGCCACGACCTGCGCGGTGACCTGGGTACGCAGCAGGTCCGGGGCGAACAGCGCGGCGGAGGCGCTGTGCGACCCCCGGGTGAGCAGATCCGCGTACCGGGTGGCCACCTCCTCCGGGGTGAGCATCAGCCCGGTGGCGTCACCGGCCAGTTCCTGCGCCCCCTCACCGGCCGGCGCCACCTCCGGCAGCGCCTGCCCGGGCAGCAGGATCAGCTGCGCCCACAGGCCGTACGGATCCTGGGCCGCCGTACTGCGCAGCACCGAGACGACCGGGGTGGACCGCTTCGGGGTGCTGCCGACCGCGACGAACCAGCGTGGCCATCCCGAGCTGGACGGGACGAGCACCCGCTGCCAGGTCTGCGCCCCGACCGGAACCGCGCGCAGCCGGGCGGGCACCCGCAGCTGTGCCGCGAACTGCGCCCGGACCGGCCCGACGACCCGGGGACTGTCCGTCGGTGGCACCGTTCCGGCGGCGACCTCGTCGACGGCGGCGGCGACCTCGTCGAGCACGATTCTCGCCTGGGCGCCGGTGACCACCGGATGGGTTCCGGTATCCGCGGGCCGGCTGGTCCCGGCAGGGTCACCGGCACATCCGGAGAGCAGCACGAACGCCGTGGCCAGCACCGCGAGCCGGATCGGGAACCGGGGCATCAGGCACCCTCCCCGGTCTGGCCGGACCGGGGGGCCCGGGCCGGACGCCGGAGCCGGACGGTCCGGCGGGTGCCGACGAATCCGGCGGCGCCGAGCAGGATGAGGGCCCCGGCGCCGGCGGCGAGCACGGGAGCGGGATTGTCCTGCGGTTGCCGGGTCCAGGTGAGCACGACGGGGCCGGAAACCGGCCGAACGCCGTCCCCGGCGACGACGACCCGCCACTGCCCCGGAGTGTCCGGCCAGGTCAGGGTGATCGCACCGGTGCCCTCGGCCCGGGCCGCCCAGATGTCGACGCCAGCAGGATCGGGTAGTGCCCCGGAACCGGTCCGGGCCACGGTCAGCTTCCCCCGCGAGGAGACCTCGGTGATCTCCGCGCGGGCGGCTCCGCCGAGGTAGGAGGCGACATCGCCGTCCCGACCGACCCCGATGAACAGCGGGGTCCCGGTTCCCTCCACGTGGACCACCACCTCGGGTCCGTCGAGGTCGAGGATTCCGGGGGCGGTGGTGACGACGGGCCCGGCCGGGGCCGCCACCTGTCCTTCGGTCCGGGCCTGCGGTGCGAGCACCGTGCCGCGCAACGCCGCGTAGCCACCCAGCACCAGCCCGGCCACCAGGACGAGAACGGCGGCGAACCGGATCTTCACGCGCACAGGTCGGGGCTCCTCTCCGGAGGCGCGGCGGCGAACGTGCCCGGAAAGTCCGCCCTCGTTCCGCCCAGGATAGGTGCGCCCGGCACCGACCCGGTCAGGCGCCGTCCCCGGACCGCTCGATGGCCGCCTCGAGCCGGTCCACCTTGCCCTGCATCTCCCCGTCGCGCCCGGCCCGGATATCGGCCTTGAGCACCAGGGATACCCGGGCCCCGTGCCGGCTCACCGCCTCGACCGCCCGGCGGACCACGTCCATGCAGGCGTCCCAGTCGCCCTCGATCGTCGTGAACATCGCATCGGTCCGGTTCGGCAGGCCCGAGGAACGCACGACCCGGACCGCGTCCGCAACCGCCTCCGCGAGGGACTCCCCCGTTCCCGAGGGCGCCACCGAGAACGCCACCACCATGGCGACGACCCTATCCCGCCGGGGTTCCGGCGTCCGGGCGAGGTATCCCGGGAGGACTCAAGTCCGGTGCCGGACGGTCGATGAGTCCGGGTGCCGCGCAGGATGTGCGGCCGTCGGGGATGCCATGGAGGCGGGCATGCGTCATACGCCCACGACCGTCACGGCTGCGGCCTTCGCCGTCCGGTTGGCGACGGCGATCATGCTCGCCGCGGTGGCCGTCGCCGCCGTCGAGACGGTGCTCGCCATCCGGATCGCCGATCGGGCGCTGGCCCGGGAATCCGTGGCCCGGATCGACGGGGCCGCGGCCGCCGCCGGCACCTCCGTCGTCGGGGTCCCCGGGGATGACGCCGCCGGCATCCTGTCCGACCGGTTGGCCGCACTCGCCGCGGAACCCGACGTCCTCGACGTCCGGGTGCTCCGCGGGGACGGGTCCGTACTCGTCCAGCTGCCCGGGACCGCCCCCGCCACGG
>JARRQM010000012.1:0-14378 GCA_037381765.1 Kineosporiaceae bacterium | reverse complement strand
CTCGGGGACGGGCAGGCCCGGCAAACCCCGATCGGCGGCGCCGACCGGCGCACCGTCGTCGCCCCCGTGCAGGTGGACGGGACCCGCGGGGTCCTCGTCGTCGCCCTGGACACCCACGACGCCCGGCAACGGGCCCGCCAGCTGTGGTTGCTGCTCGGCGTCGTGCTGCTGCTCGGCGCACTGTCCCTGGCCCCCCTCGTGTTCCTCGGCGGCGGCCGGGGGCTGATCCGCCGGTACCGGCAGGCCCTCGCCGCGGGGAGCACCGACGACCTCACCGGGCTCGGCACCCGGCGTTCCTTCCGCCGCGATCTCGCCGCGGAGGTCGCCCGGGCCAGCCGGCACGGCCACCCGCTCACCGTGGCGCTGCTCGACGTGAACGGCCTGGAACTGGTGAACTCCACGGTCGGGCGGCGCCGCGGGGATGCCCTGCTCGCTGCGCTCGGGGTGGCCCTCGGCACCGCGATGCGCCAGGTCCCCGGCCGGCGCACCTACCGGGTCGGCGGTGACGCCTTCGCCGTCGTCATGCCGGGCAGTACGGTCGACCAGGCCTTCGCGGTCACCGACGACCTACGGGCCACCATCTCCCGTACCGCGGCCCCGCTCACCGCGAACGTCGGGTTGAGCACCCTCGACCCCGAACGCTGCCCGGACGTCGAAACCCTGCTCATCGCCGCGGACGCGGCCCTGTTCGAGGCCCGGGCACTGGGCGGGAACCGGGTGGTGGCCTCCGGGGAGGAGGGCACCGGCCTGCGCTGGGTGGCCACCTCAGGGACCGACTCCGGCCGGGGCTGACCCGACTCCGGCCGGGGCTGACCCGATCCCGATCCGCCCTGGCCCCACCCGGATCAGCCCCACCCGGGGCCGCCCCGGCCCTGGTCGGCCCCGGGCAGGCCGGCGCGCAGGTCGTCAGCGGCCGTGTACGGATCCAGGTCACCGGCAGCGACCCGGGCGGCGAGCCCGGACAGTCGCCCGCCATCGTGTACCCCGCCGATCCGCTCCCGTAGCGCCGCGAGGGTGAGGGCCTCGATCTCGGCGGCGGCCCGGCGCATCCGGCGGCGCCGCAACTCCCCGCCGTCCCGGGCCCAGAGGTGGTGTTCGGTGAGGGCCCGGACGAGGGCGTCGATCCCCGTGCCACGGTTCGCCACGGTGCTGAGCACGGGGGGCCGCCAGGCCTCCGGTTCCCGGCCGGCCCCGCTCCCCTCTCCGGCCCCGGCAACGCTCCCCTCTCCAGCCCCGGCCCCGGCCCCGGCCTCGACCTCGACCCCACCCGGGGCCCCGGCTCCGGTGCGGAACCCGAGGTCGAGCATCTGCCGCAGTTCCCGCGCGGTGGTCTCGGCCCCGTCCCGGTCGGCCTTGTTCACCACGAACACGTCCCCGATTTCGAGGACCCCCGCCTTGGCCGCCTGAACGCCGTCCCCCATCCCGGGGGCGAGCAGGACGACGGTGCTGTCGGCGAGACCGGCGATCTCGACTTCGCTCTGCCCCACCCCGACGGTCTCCACGAGGATGACGTCCCACCCGGCCGCCTCCAGGACGCGCAGGGCCTGCGGTGCGGCCCGGGCGAGCCCGCCGAGATGTCCCCGGGTGGCCATGGACCGGACGAACACCGCGGGGTCGACGGCGTGCTGCTGCATCCGGACCCGGTCCCCGAGCAGGGCCCCACCGGTGAACGGCGAGGACGGGTCGACGGCGAGTACCGCGACCCGCTGCCCGTCCTCCCGCAGCGCCCGGACGAGGGCCGCGGTCGTCGTCGACTTGCCGACCCCGGGCGGACCGGTCACCCCGATCACCTGGGCCCGGCCGGTGCCCGCCGCGGTCGCCGCCATCACCGTGCGGATCGCCGGATGCCCGTCCTCGACCAGGGAGAGCAGCCGGGCGGTGGCCCGGCGGGAGCCCGCACGGCTGGCCCGGACGAGATCGTGCACGCCGCCGCGGGGCATCGCGTCGCTGCCCGGCACGGGCGTTCAGCCGCGGTCCGGGACGCGAAGGACGAGGGCCTCGCCCTGCCCCCCGCCGCCGCACAGGGCCGCCGCGCCGATCCCGCCGCCGCGCCGGGCCAGTTCCCCGGCCAGGTGCAGGGCGAGCCGGGTCCCGGACATCCCGATCGGATGTCCGAGCGCGATGGCGCCGCCGTTGACGTTGACCCGTTCCGGGTCGAGTCCGAGGGCCCGGGTCGAGGCCAGTCCGACGGCGGCGAACGCCTCGTTGATCTCGACGAGGTCGAGGTCGCCGGCGGCGATCCCGGCCCGGGTGCAGGCCGCGGCGATCGCCCGGGCGGGTTGCCGCTGCAAGCTGGAGTCCGGCCCGGCGACGTTGCCGTGCGCGACGATCTCGGCGAGCCACGGCAGCCCGAGCCGGTCTGCCCGCTGCCGGCTCATCACGACGACGGCGGCGGCGCCGTCGGAAACCTGCGAGGACGACCCCGCGGTGATGGTCCCGTCCGGACGGAACGCGGGACGCAACCGGGCCAGTGTGGACACGGTGGTGTCCGCACGGACCCCCTCATCGGTGCGCACGAGGACGGGGTCGCCCCGGCGTTGCGGGACCGGGACGGGCACGACCTCGCCGTCGAACACGCCGTCGGCCCAGGCCCGCGCGGCCCGGGCGTGCGAGCGCGCGGCGAAGGCGTCCTGTTCGGCACGGGTGAACCCGTCGACGTCGTTGACCTGCTCGGTGAGTAACCCCATCGCCCGGTCGGTGAAGGCGTCCCGGAGCCCGTCGTGGGCGAGGTGGTCGGTGAGCGTCGCATCGCCGTACCGGAACCCGTCACGGGAGCCGATGAGCAGGTGCGGGGCCCGGGACATCGATTCCATCCCGCCGGCCCGTCCATGCCGATCCCGGCGGTGACGGCGGCCTGCCGGGCCGGGATCTGCCCGGTCCCGGCCTGGAGCACCTGCCCGAAGAGCACGTAGTCGATGTCGGCGGCGGGAACCCCGGCCCGGTCCAGGGCCCCGCGCGCGGCGATCCCGCCGAGTTCGGTGGCGGGCACGTCCTTGAGTGACCCGAGCAGGCGTCCGATCGGCGTGCGGGCACCCGCGACGAGCACGGAGGTCCGACGGGGGACGGCGGCGTCGGTCATGGGTTCCTCCTCGGCGAGGCCGTCCCGACGGCCGGACGGGGGCCCCGGAGCGCACCCTAGCCTGGTGCCATGTCCGATCACGTGCCCGCGGCAGCGCCCGGGGAGTTGTTCACCGCGATCGACCACGTCGGGGTCGCGGTGCCCGATCTCGACACCGCGATCGCTTTCTACCGCGACGTGTTCGGAATGCGGTTGGTGCATCAGGAGGTGAACGAGGAGCAGGGGGTGCACGAAGCGATGCTGGCGGTCGGCGACTCCGGGTCGAGTATCCAGTTGCTCGCGCCGCTGACCCCGGATTCCCCGATCGCCCGGTTCCTGGACCGGTCCGGTCCGGGGGTGCAGCAGGTGGCCTACCGGGTGGATGACGTCGAGGTGGTGGCCGAGGTGCTGCGCGGGCGGGGAGTTCGCGTGCTCTACGGCACGGCCCGCCGCGGAACGGCCGGGAGCCGGGTGAACTTCGTGCACCCGAAGGACGCCGGTGGGGTGCTCGTGGAACTCGTGCAGCCGGCGCCCTGAGCACCGGTCTCCGCACCCCCGTCCGGTCGCTGCGTGGCTCCCGGACGGCGCCCGGCGGTGGCGGCCGCCGGATGCTGACCCGTCCGGGTGACCGGTGCGAGGATTCCCTGAACCGATGCAGTGCGTCACGGAACGGAGTAGTAACACCACGTGGTGTCACTCCCTGCATGCTGCCGGACCGGTTCGCCCACCCCTGGCCACCGGTCCCCCCGGTTCCTTCCCGCGTTCCCGCCCGTCTCCTACGTCCCACCTGTGCGCTGGGTCTGTCCTGGCGGTCCTGCGGCGACTAGCCTCACACGGTGTCGTTCGCGACGAACACAATGCCCGCCAGCAGGAGGCCGGGGTACTCTGCGTAACGCTGGGGGGAAGACCGTGGAGTGCCCGTTGGTACAGCGGGAGAAGCAAGACAGCGGTTCCGAAACGTTCGGGTCCCGGGATCGGGGCCCAGGGAGGTCTCGAAGTGGCCGGCGACCAGAGCCAGCAGAATTTCCCCACCGCCATGCGTGGCTACGAGAGGGGCCCGGTCGATGAACGGATCCGGACCCTTGAGGCCGCTCTCCGGGACGCCCGGGCCCGGACCGAGGAGGCCGAGGTCCGCGCGAACAAACTCACCAGCGACATGGCCGACGCCCGCCGTCAGCTGAGCGAGGTGGAGCGGCCTTCGTACAGCGGGCTCGGCGCGCGGATCGAACAATTGCTGAGGCTGGCCGAAGAACAGGCGAGCGACGTCATCGCGGCCGCCACGAAGGACGCCGACGAAGCTCTCGCCCAGGCCCGGGTCGAAGCCGGCCAGGTACGTGCCGCCGCGCAGAACGAGTCGGCCGAACTCGCCAACGCCGCCCGCCGGGACAGCGCCGACCTCCGGCAGAACGCCACCGCCGAGGCGTCGGACATCGTGGCGACGGCCACCCGCAAGTCCGAGGAGATGCTCGCCGTCGCCGAACGCGAGGCATCGAAACTCAAGTCGGTCACCGAACACGAGACCTCGGAGAAGCGCGCGACCGTCGACCGCGAACTGGCCCGGATGCGGGCCACCGCAGAACGCGAAGTCACCGAGCTGCGGGCGAATGCGAAACGGGACGTCGACGAGCTGCGGGCGAGTGCCAAGCGCGAGGCCGACGAGCACCGCGCCACCGCGGCCGCCCTGCTTGAGGACGCTCGGTCCACCGCGGACCAGATGACCACCGACCTTGAGGTCGCCCTGGCCGCGCGGCGGGAGGAAGCTGAGCGGGTCGACGCCGAACGGCACGAGACCGCCGTCGCCCAGGCCACCCAGCTCGTCGCCGAGGCCGAACAGCGTGCGGCCGAGGCCGAGCAGCGCGCCACCAAGGCCCTGCAGCAGGCCGATCAGGTCCGCCGGGAAGCCGACGAACACGCCAAGCAGCTCGTCGGAACCGCCCGCCGGAACGCGGACCAGGTCGTCGCCGATGCCCGGGCGCACGCCGACAAGACCTTGTCCGAGGCGAAGAGCGAGGCCGAACGCAACCGCCGAGCCGCCCAGCGCGAGGTGGACGAGCTGAACCGGCAGCGTGACAGCATCACCGGACACCTCGACCAGCTGCGGCACCTGCTCGGTGCCATGCCGGGACTGGACAAGCTCGCTGCCGCGGCGGCCAGCTCCTCCGGTGCGCCGTCGGATGAGGTGCAGACCGCCGGGTCGATCGCCGACGCGGCCGAACACACCCAGACCATCGTGCTCCCCGACACCAAGGCAGCGAGCGCGTCGAAGTAGGAGGGCGTCGGGCAACTCCACGTCGACGTGGTGGAGTTGCCCGGCCGTCCCCGGTGACCGGACGCCACTGGCCCCAGATGTTCAGCTGGGGCCAGTGGCGTCCGTCGTCGTTCGGGCTGGCAAGCTTGCCTCCCGGGGAGGATGACCATGGACGAGGAGCGAACAGCCGGATCCGGTGACAGCCGGGCCGATGACAGCGGCACTGACGACAGCGGCACCGCCGGAGGCAGTGGCGACTCCGGCGGGACCGATGGCGGTGGCAGCGGCGACTCCGGCACCGCCGGAGGCAGCGGCGACTCCGGCGGGACCGATGGCGGGAGCAACGGGGCCCGCGAATCCGGCGTTGCGCCGGAGGGGGCGCGTCCTGGCGGTTCCCTCCCCGACGGGGACACCCCGACTTCCTGGACACACGCCCCCGGCCCCGAGACGGGGCCCCCGGTGGACCCGGGCATCACCCGCCCTGGCCCGGAGAACCGGTTCGGCCTGCCCGGTCTTCCGGTCAACCGCGCCCACCCGTTCTACATCGGGTTCATGGGAGCGCTCGGCGTACTCCTCGCCTACTGGCTGGTGGGGCTGGTCGGGCAGCTCAGCTCGGTCCTCACCCTCGTGGTGATCGCCCTGTTCCTCGCCCTCGGCCTGGACCCCGCGGTGCAGCTGCTGCAACGGCTCGGCCTGCGCCGGAACCCCTCGGTGGCCATCGTGTTCGTCGGGGTCATCGGACTGTTCGTCGGTTTCGTCGCCGCCGTCGCCCCGGCCCTGGTCACCCAGGGCACCCAGTTCAGCCAGCAGCTACCCGATCTGCTCGATTCCTTCCAGAACTCCGCGGTCATCCAACGACTGGACCGCGAGTACGGCCTCATCTCCGGTATCACCGAACAGGTGCAGCAACGCCTCACCAGCGGGGAAACGGCGCTGCAACTGTTCGGCGGGGTGTTCGGGGCGGGCCGTGCCGTGGTCTCCGGGACGTTCAGCGCCTTCACCGTGCTCGTGCTGACCCTGTACTTCCTCGCCTCCATGCACGCCATGACCGAGGCCGCCTACCGGCTCGTCCCGGCGTCCCGACGGGACCGGGTACGTCTGCTCAGCGAGGAGATCATCCGCCGGATCGGTGCGTACATCGCCGGGCAGATCAGCGTCGCGTCGATCAACGGCTTCTTCACCTACGTCATGCTGTCCGTACTCGGCCTGCAATACCGGCTCGTCCTCGCCATCACCGTGGGGCTGTTCGGGCTCATCCCCCTGGTCGGCGCGACCATCGGCGCCGGAGTGATCATACTAGTGGCGCTGTTCCACTCCTGGCAGTACGCGGTGATCGTGCTTGTCTACTACGTCGTGTACCAGCAGGTGGAGAACTACCTGATCGCACCGAAGATCATGTCCCGGACGGTGTCGGTCCCCGGGGCCGTGGCAGTGATCGCGGCCCTCGCCGGCGGCACCCTACTCGGCGTCGTCGGCGCCCTCCTCGCGATTCCGGTCGCGGCCGGGGTACTGCTGATCATCCAGGAAGTCGTCGTCCCCCGGCAGGCCCGGTCCTGATCCGGAGCCGGGACCGGGGCGGCTGGAGCGGGGCGGTTGGATCGGGCGCCGGGGCGCCGGGTCCGAGACCGGGTACGGCTCAGCGGCGCGCGGACACCCGCAGCAGCAGCCCGATGAGGGCGTCGGCGACCGGCCCCGGCGACTCCAGCGGGGACAGGTGACCGGTCCGGGGGAGCACGCTGAGCACGGCGTCCCGGGCGGTCGCCGCCATGGCGGCCGCGGTCGACGGCGGGGACAGCGGATCCTCCTCGCCGACGACGACGGCGACCGGGACGTCGAGGCCTGCGAGCACCTCCCGGGTGTCCGTCCGGGCGGCCATGGCCCGCTGCGCCCAGGCGACCCCGGTCACCGGGGCCGCCGCAACCGCCTCGGCGACGCCGCGGACCAGCTCGGGGCGGTCAGCATGGGAAGTTGCCCCGAGCAGGGTGTCGATCATCGGGGCGAGCGCCCGGGAACCGGCCTCGCCCAGCACCGCCGCGGCGATCCGCTCGCGGTTCTCCCGGGCCGGCTCGGGATCCGTCTCGGCCTTGGTGTCGATGAGGGCCATCCCGGCCACCCGGTCCCGGTGCCGACGGGCGAAGGCGAGGGCGACATACCCCCCCATGGAGACCCCGGCGAGCACCGCGGCACGCCGCCCCAACCGGTCGAGTACCGCGGCCACCCCGTCCGCCGCGAGGTCGAGGGACGGCTCCCCTTCCGGAAGCGGGCTCGCACCGAACCCGGGCAGGTCGACGGCAACCACCGGGGCGAGCCCGTCCAGACGCGGGAGCACGGTCGCCCACATGCTGCGGTCCAGGGGGAAGGCATGCAGCAGAAGGAGCGGAGGGCCGGGGATCTGCGCGCCGAACACCTGCACGGCCAGATCGGGGGTCTCACGCGGCACGTCCACGGCAGTCGAGCGTAGGCCCTCAGTCCGGGGACGCCAATCCGCCCCCGCAGGATCGGCGGCACGCCCGGCGAAGGCGCCCCTCCCGAATTCCGAGCGGCCCCGGATCCCGAGCGGCCCCGGATCCCGGGCCACCCCGGCAGCGGGCGGCCTACCGGCGTCCCCGGGCACCGGCCGCCCAGCACGGGGTGTGCCAGTGCCGGCGGTCCTCCAGCCCGCCGAGTGCCCCGAGCGGTTCCGCCGACCAGACGACGACGTGGGCGGTCCCTGGCCGGATTTCCTGATTGCACCCAGGGCAGCGGTACGTCTTGACCGTCTGCTGGCCGTTCACCCGGGTGACCATCCAGGAACCGTCGGGGCGGTCCTCGACCCGGCGGAACCCACCGAGGGCCCGGCCGCCGTCGACGTCCTGGCCCCGGTCCTCGGCAGCATCCGAGACCGGACGCCGTCCGCGGACCGGACGGCCGCCACGGCGGGGACGGTTACTCCGGGGCACCCTGACTCCTTCCAGAAAAGGGCATGGGACGGGACCGGTCGCCGACGCTGTCGAGCCGACAACGGTACGCGGCGACGCACCGTTCCCGACGGGCGGGACCCGCCCCCGGCGGTACACGGGCTAGGCTCGCCGGGTGCGTCTCGTCATCGCCCGTTGCTCCGTCGACTACGCCGGGCGGTTGACCGCCCACCTCCCGCTGGCCACCCGGTTACTCCTGGTCAAGGCCGACGGAAGCGTTCTCGTGCACTCCGACGGAGGCTCGTACAAGCCGCTGAACTGGATGAGTCCACCGTGCCGGCTGACCGAGTCCGAACCGGACGCCGACGCCGCCGCCGCGGGAGTGGTGCAGCTATGGACCGTCCAACATGCGAAAACCGACGACCGTCTCGTCGTCCGGGTCCATGAGGTGCTGCACGACTCCGCCCACGATCTCGGGATCGACCCCGGACTGGTCAAGGACGGGGTCGAGGCACATCTGCAGGAGCTCCTCGCCGAACATGTGCACACCTTCGGGGATGGCTGGTCGCTGGTCCGCCGGGAGTACCCGACCGCGATCGGCCCGGTGGATCTGCTGCTCCGGGACGCCGCGGGGGCCAGCGTTGCCGTCGAAGTGAAACGCCGCGGCGAGATCGACGGGGTTGAGCAGCTCACCCGCTACCTCGACCTGCTCAATCGGGACCCGCTGCTCGCCCCGGTGTCCGGGGTTTTCGCGGCACAGGAAATCAAACCGCAGGCCCGGGTACTCGCCACGGACCGGGGAATCCGCTGCCTCACCGTCGACTACGACGCGCTGCGCGGCGTGGACGACTCCGAGCACCGACTCTTCTGACCGCATCCCGGGCCCCGCCCCGTACCCCGTCCGGGCGCCGGGCCTTGGCTGCCCACAACGGGGTGGAGCCCGGTCGGGTGGGAACCCGTCGGGTGGGAACCCGTCGGGTGGGGACCTGGTGAGGAGGGGGCGCCGGGGTCAGCCGAGGAGGGAAACCTGGCCGGTGTCGAGGTCGTAGTAGGCGCCGACGACCGCGAGCGCCCCGTGCCCGGCAACCTCACGGAGGATCGCGCTGCGCTGCACCGCCCGGGCGGCCACATGGTGCACGTTGGCCACCTCGGCCGGGTACAGCGAGGCGCCCTCGGGGATCTCGGGGAGGACGCCACCGATCGCCTCACGGACGCCGGCGACGAGCGCGGCGATATGCCCGTCGCCATCCTGCCCGGCCCGAACCGCCTCAGCGGTGGCGGCGACGGCGCCGCAGGAGCTGTGCCCGAGTACGACGAGCAGCGGGATGTGCAGGTGTTCGGCCCCGTACTCGATGCTGCCGAGCACCGTGTCGTCGAGGATGTTCCCCGCGACGCGCATCCCGAACAGATCACCGATCCCGGTGTCGAAGAGAAGCTCCACCGGGACCCGGGAATCCGAGCAGCTCAACACCATGGCCCAGGGGTGCTGCCCGGCAACGACCTCGCGGCGGCGGGCAGCGTCCTGGGCGGGGTGCTCGGCGGCACCGGAGGCGAAACGCGCATTCCCGTCGAGCAGGCGACGCAGCGCCCGCACCGCCTCGGGGCCACCGGCTCCGGCGAGCCGTTCGAGCTCGGCATCGGGAACGTTCCCGGTGTCGGGCGCAACCATGATGCACCATCCTGTTCGCTTCGACGGGCCGGCGATCGGCCCGAACCGGGAGCCTACCGGGCGAGAACGCCTGCCTCCGGGAAACCGAGGACACCTGCCTCCGGGAAACGCGGTGTCGGGCCGCACCGGAAAACGCCCCCCACCCGGCAGCGCCGCACCGGACCACCACCGGGTAGGCGGACCGCCCCCGCGCATCGGAGCCGGGGACGCGGAGTTGGGGGGGCCGCGGGAGGGGAGGAGGGGACGGGGTTGGGGGCCGGGGACGGTGGACCGAGGGGCGGGGTGGTGTCCGGCTCCCCCATGACATCCTCCGAAGGGCGGTTGGCAGCGGGCCGGGGGAAACGCCACGATCGGCGCATGTGGCCTCGTGTGACCGTGGTCGGTGCCGGGATCGTCGGCCTCAGCTGTGCGGTCCGGCTCGCCGAGTCCGGCCGCGAGGTTGCCGTGCTGGCCCGGGACCTCCCGGAGGAGACGACCTCCGCGCAGGCGGCGGGACTGTGGCTGCCGGACCCGACCATGACCGACCCCCGGGTCGCCGCCTGGGCCTCCGCGACCCGGGAGGAACTCACCGCGCTCGCCGCCCACCCGGACACCGGCGTGCGCCTCGCCGACGGGCAGCTCGTGTACCGGACCCCGGCCGCACCTCCGGCCTGGACCCGGACGGTGGCCGGGCCGCTGCCACTGGACCCGGTCGATACCCCGGTACCCGGTTTCGCCTTCGGACTCAGCACCCGGTTGCCGCTGGTCGACCTACGCCGCTACCTGCCGTACCTGCGGGAGCGGTTGGCCGCCGCGGGCGGCACGCTGACCCGGATGGCGTTGACCGCGCTGCCGGCGCGCGGGCTGGTCATCAACTGCACGGGACTCGCCGCCCGGGCCCTCGTCCCCGACCCGGAGGTACGCCCGCTGCGGGGGCAGGTCGCCCTCGTCCGCGCCCCCGATGTCGACCGGTGGCGGGTGTACCGGGGTGGTCCGGGCGATCTGCGGTACGTCCTGCCGCTCGGTGACCGGGTGCTCGTCGGCGGGACCGTCGAGGACGGGGTGTGGGATCTCGACCCGGATCCGGACACTGCCCGGGATCTGCTCGCCCGGGCCGTCGAGCTGGACCCCGGACTGCGCGGCGCCGAAGTCCTCGGGCACCGGGTCGGTCTCCGCCCGCACCGCCCCCGGATTCGTGTCGCTGTCGGGCCCGCCCCGACCGAGGACGATCCGGGGCGGATCCTCGGTCATTGCTACGGGCACGGGAGCAGCGGGGTCACGCTTTCCTGGGGCTGCGCCGATGAGGTGGCCGCCCGCGTCGCCGCACTCGGTAGTACCGGCGACTGACCCCGCCCCGCCCGGTCAGCCCCGGACGGTCAGCCCCGGAACGGACCGGGGCCGCTGGCAGACTGACACGGTGCATGACACCCCTGACTTCGCCGTCTCCGATGCCGAGTTACGTGCCGCAGGCTCGCTGAAGTGGGCGGTCGCCGGCCCGGATGTGCTCCCGGCCTGGGTCGCGGAGATGGATGTGCGGCCCTGCCCGCCGGTGACCCGGGCACTGCACGAGGCGGTCGGGCGCGGCACGTTCGGCTACCTTCCGCCGCCGTCGACGCTGCGGCTCCCGGAAACCTGCGCCGCCTTCGTCACCGCCCGGTTCGGGTTGCCCGTGGACCCGAGGCAGATCGTGCTCAGCGGGGACGTGATGGGCGGGATCCGGCTGGTCCTCGACACCGTGTGCGAACCGGCTCCGGTCATCGTCCCGCTGCCGACGTACCCGCCGTTCCTGTCCGTCGTGCCGCTCACCGGCCGCGTGGCCGTCCCGGTCGCTGCCGTCAGCGACGGGGACCGGATGGTCCTCGACCTCGACGGTATCGCCCGGGCCCTCGCCGAGGGCGCCAGAACGGTGCTGCTCAGCCAGCCGCACAACCCGCTGGGCCGGGTCTTCTCCGAGGCCGAACTCACCGGTCTGCGGGATCTCGTCCTGCGCCATGGGGCCCGGGTGATCAGCGACGAGATCCATGCCCCGCTCGTCCTGCCCGGGGTCCGGCACCTGCCCTACGCGGCGATCGAGGGTACCGCCGGACATGTGACCACTCTCGTCTCGGCTTCGAAGGCGTGGAACATGCCGGGATTGAAGTCCGCCCAGATCATTGCCGGTTCGGCGGAGGACCTCGCCGCCCGGCAGGCTGTCCCGTTCATCGCCAATCACGGCACGTCCCCGCTCGGGGCCGTCGCCGCGACGGCCGCCTACGAACACGGCGGGCCGTGGCTGGACGGGGTGCTCGGGCATCTCGCGGCCCAACGGGACCGGTTCTCCGCGCTGCTCGCCACACATCTACCGGACCTGTCCTGGCAGCCTCCGGAAGCGACCTACCTGGCCTGGGTGGACGCCCGGCCGACCGGCCTCGACGACCCGGCCGGGGCCGCCCACGAGGTGGGGCGGGTGCTGCTCAGTGACGGCGCGGACTTCGGCCCCGGGTACGCCGGGTTCGTCCGGATCAACCTCGCGACCTCCGCCGAACGGCTGGAGCGGATCGTCCAGGGGCTCGCCCACGCTTGGACGGCGGCTGGCTGACCCGGCTGACGGTGAGTTGACGGGCACCCGGCGGGGACCGACGGCCGCGGGCCGGGCCGGTCCTCAGGCGACCGCGGTGGGATCGATGGCCAGGCCGCGGCTGAGCCGGGTGGCCCGGAGCAGCCGCCGTTCCCGGGCGGGAACCTCGGTGAGGACGAGTCGGCGTCCGGTTCTCCGGGCCCGCCGTTGCAGGCCGACGAGCACGCCGAGGCCACTCGGATCCCAGATCTCCAGGTCGGCGACGTGCAGGAGGAGGTCACCGGTTCCGGCGTCGACCGCGTCGTGCAGGGTCGCCCGGGCGACCTCGGCGGCCCGGCTGTCGAGGCGTCCGGACAGCACGAGTTCCGCTCCCGGCTGGATCACGTCGATGTGCAGCTCCTGGACCATGTCTCGCCCCCTTCCCGCCGTGACGGGCGGTCGCGTCGTGCTCGCCTCATGACGCGCCGGATGCCGTCCTCGCCGTCCTGCCTCGCCCACCGTCACCGGGACCAGTGTTCCCGACCGGGTAACCGGACAACACGAGCCACACGCTGAATTACATCAAGGTTACACACCGTGAGACAGCTCCGCGAGAGGTTCCCGACGCGGTGTCGCGAGACGCCCGGCGGGGCCGCACGGTCCCCGCGCGCCGTCCGGATGCCGCGTGGCGTCGAAGCGGAGTTCGCCGTCCCCCGCTCAGGTGAAGCGCACCGGTTCCGGCACGGTCACCCGGTCCACGGTGGCGCCGAGCCCGCGCAGTGTCGCGTCCATCGCCGCGTAGCCCCGGTCGATGTGGCTGATCCCGGTGACCGTGGTCTCCCCCTCGGCGACCAGCCCGGCGAGGACGAGCGCCGCCCCCGCCCGGATGTCCGAGGCCTCCACCGGCGCCGCGGACAGCTGCCGGACCCCACGCACCAGGGCATGGTGCCCGTCGACCTTCACCTGGGCGCCGAGCCGGGCGATCTCCTGGACGAACCGGAACCGCGCCTCGAACAGGTTCTCGGTGACCATGGCGGCCCCGTCCGCGATGGCGTCGAGGGTGATGATGAACGGCTGCAGGTCGGTGGGGAACCCCGGGTAGGGCAAGGTGGCGACATCGACCGACCGGGGCCGGGCCGGGCCGACCACCCGGAACCCGTCGGACCGTTCGCTGACCTCGGCCCCGCAGGCGGCGATCTTGTCCACCACCATGCCCATGTGCCCGACCTCACCGTTGTGCAGGACGAGGTCGCCGCCGGTGATGGCCGCGGCGAAGGCCCAGGTGCCGGCCACGATCCGGTCCGGGACGACCCGGTGCTCAACCGGACGCATCCGCGACACCCCGGTGACGGTGAGCGTGGAGGTCCCCACCCCGGCGATATCCGCCCCCATGTGCCGGAGCATCCGGCACATATCGACGATCTCCGGTTCCCGGGCCGCATTCTCGACCACCGTCCGGCCGCGGGCCAGGACAGCGGCCATGACCAGGTTCTCGGTCGCCCCCACGCTGGGGAACTCCAGCCGGATCGCGTTGCCCCGCAGCCCCGGGGAGGCTGTGGCGACGAGGAACCCGTGGTCGACCCGGACCTCGGCGCCGAGCGCGACGAGCCCGTTCACATGCAGGTCCAACCCGCGGGAACCGATCGCATCCCCTCCGGGTAGCGCGACCTCGGCGGCCCCGCACCGGCTGAGCAGCGGCCCGAGCACGCTGATCGAGGCACGCATGGCCCGGACCAGGTCGTAGTCGGCCCGGTGCCCGGGCATCGCCGGGGCGGTGATCTCTACCACGCCGGCGTCCCGGTCGTGTTCGACGGCGCAGCCGAGCCGGCGCAGCAACTCGGCCATGATCCGCACGTCGAGGATGTCGGGCACGTCGAGCAGCGTCGAGGTGCCCTCGGCGAGCAGGGTCGCGGCCATCAGTTTCAGCGCGCTGTTCTTCGCTCCCGGGATACGCACCGCGCCGGCCAGGCGTGCACCGCCGACCACCCGCA
>JARRQM010000011.1:0-11799 GCA_037381765.1 Kineosporiaceae bacterium | reverse complement strand
TCGGGGCCGCAGCAGACGTCCGGGCCACAGCCGACGCCCGGGCCGCAGCAGACGTCCGGGCCACAGCCGACGTCCGGGCCGCAGGCCGTCCCGGGACGTCCACAGCCGCAACCGGGCTTGCCGCCGGGGGCGCAGCAGGGGCGCCCGGCGCCCGGGCACCCGCCGCAGTCCGGCCCGCCACCGCAGCCTCAGCATCAGCAGCCGGGGGGTGCCGGCGCCGCGCGGCGGCCGCCGGTCCCCCCGGCTCCGGGACGTCCTTCCCCGGGCGGGGCCGCTCCGGGCCCGGGTGGTGTGGCTTCCCCGGCCGGTCGGGTTCCCCAGGGCCGGGCCACCCCGCCGGGGCGTCCCGCTCCCGCGGGCCAGGGACGGGGTCCCGGCCGTCCTGCCGGTCCTTCGCAGCCGGGTGCGCCGGGACAGGCTCCGGGGCGTCCGCCGCAGGGACGTCCGCCGCAGGGACACCCGCAGGGGCGTTCCGCGCCGGGGCCGCAGCAGGGACACCCGCAGGGGCGTTCGGCGCCGGGGCGCCCGCCGCAGCCACCTCCGCAGCCGGGAGGTGCCGGTGGGGCGCGCCGGCCGCCGGCCCGTCCGGCTCCGGGACGTACCCCACAAGGCGGGGCAGCACCGCAGGCCGGTGGTCGCCCGCCGCAACCACAGCGAGGGGCACCGCAGTCCGGTGGCCGCCCACCACATCAGCAGCGTCCGGCGGGCCAGCCGCCGGGGCGGGCCGCAGCGGGCCCACCCCGCCCGGGGAACCCGCGTCCGGGAAACCCGCCGGGCAACCGGACACCTGCGGGTTCCGGGGGACGCCCCGGCGGCACGGCACCACGGGCGGTGGGACTCGATCCGCGGTGGAGCGGGCGGGGGGCCCGTCCCGGACGTGCCGCCCCAGGACCGGTCGGGCAGGGGATCCGTCCCCGGGGCGCGGCCCCGGGGCCGGGCGGACCGGTGCCTGTCGCTGCCCCCTGGTCCCAGGAGCCGGCGCCGCGTCGCGGTTCGGTCGTCCTGGGCATCCTCGTGGGGCTCGTCATCCTCGCCGGGATCGCCGGTGTGGCGGTCTGGTTGGCCGCCCAGTCGTCGACCACGTCGCGGGGGAACCCGCCGGTGACACGTCCTCCCGGTGCGGCGGCACTGGCGGCGCCGGGCGATTCCGGATCGGGAACGGACGCGGCCGGGGCCGGATACCAGACCGGGACCGGGGCCGGGGTTTCCGGTAGCGGGGCCACCGCTGACGGGACCTCGCCCGGGGGTTCCGGGCACGGTTCGAGCGGCCGGGCACGGTCCGGGCGGTTGACCGTCCCCTGAGATGTCGCGGCCCCGGCAGTTTCGGGGTTCTGGTTCCGGCGGTATCAGGGCTGCGGGGACGGGCCTTCAGCTGTCGAAGGTGTGCTCCTCGGCGGGGAACCGTCCCTCGGCGACGTCGTCGGCGTAGCGGCGGGCCGCATCGAGCATGACCCCGTGCAGGTCGGCGTACTTCCGGACGAACCGCGGGGAACGGCCGGTGCGCAGGCCCATCATGTCTTGCCAGACATGCACCTGGGCGTCGCAGTCGGGGCCGGCACCGATTCCGATGGTGGGGATCCGCAGGGCTTTGGTGACGTCGGCGGCGACCGGACCGGGCACCATCTCCAGGACGATGGCGAACGCCCCGGCCTCCTGCAGGGCGAGGGCGTCGGCGACCATCCGGGTGGTGGCCTCCTCGCCACGGCCCTGTACCCGGTACCCGCCGAGAGCGTGTTCGGACTGCGGGGTGAACCCGAGGTGCGCCATTACCGGGATCCCGGCGGAGACGAGCAAGTCGACGCTGGGCGCGACCGGGGCGCCGCCTTCGAGTTTCACCGCATGCGCGAGGCCCTCCTTCATCATCCGCATGGAGGTGGCGAGTGCCTGCTGCGGGCCGGACTGGTAGGAGCCGAACGGCAGGTCGGCGACGACGAGGGCCCGCCGTGCGCTGCGGGCCACCGCGCGTACCAGGGGCAGCATCTCGTCGACGGTGACCGGGAGGGTCGTCTCGTAGCCGAGGACGTTGTTCGCGGCGCTGTCCCCGACGAGGAGCACGGGGATCCCGGCCTCCTCGAAGACCGCCGCGGTGTACTGGTCGTAGGCGGTGAGCATGGCGAACTTCTGTCCGCGCTCCTTGAGGTCGCGCAGGTGGTGCACGGGGATCGGGCGGGGCAGCGCGGGGGCGGGGCCTGCGGAACCGCCGGGGCTCCCGGTGCCGGCCGACGTGTCGGGGGAACCCTCGGGTGTGGTGGGTCCGCCGTACGGGTTGGGAAGTTCGGGCATCGTGGTGCTCCTCACCTCGGCAGCGGCACAGTTGTGGCGGCCGCACCGCACCATTGTCCCGCGCCCGGGGACCGGTGCGCGTCGGGGGCGCGGGCGTGTAACACGCACCCGCCATACTGTGGTCGCGTGCCCGGGATCGCCGGGCCCGGCGGACCGTGGACGTGAGAGGGACACCATGGACAGGCAGCAGGAGTTCGTGCTCCGGACGGTGGAGGAGCGGGACATCCGGTTCGTCCGGCTCTGGTTCACCGATGTCCTCGGTTCGTTGAAGTCGGTTGCGGTCGCCCCGGCCGAGCTGGAGGGGGCGTTCGCCGAGGGCATCGGGTTCGACGGGTCCGCGATCGAGGGCCTGGCCCGGGTGTACGAGGCGGACATGCTGATGAAACCGGATCCGTCGACGTTCGCGGTGCTGCCGTGGCGCGGGGACCACCACGGCACCGCCCGGATGTTCTGCGACATCCTCACCCCGGACGGCGAACCGTCCCTGTCCGATCCGCGCAACGTGCTGCGCCGTGCCTTGAGCCGGGCCGCCGGCCACGGACTGACCTTCTACGTGCACCCGGAGATCGAGTTCTACGTCGTCAAGGACTCTTTCGCGGACGGGATGCAGCCGGAACCGGTGGACCAGGGGGGCTACTTCGACCACGTGCCCCGCGGCACCACCCATGATTTCCGACGGGCCGCGATCGGCGTGCTGGAGTCGATGGGGATCTCCGTGGAGTTCAGTCACCACGAGGGCGGGCCCGGGCAGAACGAGATCGACCTGCGCTACGCCGACGCCCTGTCCATGGCGGACAACATCATGACGTTCCGGTCCGTGGTCAAGGAAGTGGCGCTGGAGCAGGGCGTCTACGCGACGTTCATGCCGAAGCCGATGGCCGGGCAGCCCGGGTCGGGGATGCACACCCACCTGTCGCTGTTCGAGGGCGACCGGAACGCCTTCCACGAGGCGGGGGCGGAGTACCAGCTGAGCAAGGTGGCTCGGCAGTTCATCGCGGGGCTGCTGAAGCATTCCGCGGAGATCACCGCGGTGACGAACCAGTGGGTGAATTCGTACAAGCGGCTGTGGGGTGGCGGCGAGGCCCCGAGTTACATCTGCTGGGGGCACAACAACCGGTCCGCGCTCCTCCGGGTGCCGATGTACAAGCCGGGGAAGGGCAATTCGACGCGGGTCGAGTACCGGGCGCTGGACTCGGCGGCGAACCCGTACCTCGCCTATGCGGTGATCCTCGCCGCGGGGATGAAGGGTGTCGAGGACGGTCTCGACCTTCCGGACGGGGCCGAGGACGACGTGTGGTCGCTCACCGACTCCGAGCGGCGTGCGCTGGGGATCTCCCCGCTGCCGTCGAACCTCGAAGGGGCCCTCGACCTCATGGAGCGTTCCGAACTCGTCGCCGAGACCCTCGGGGAGGGCGTGTTCGAGTTCTTCCTCCGCAACAAGCGCGCCGAATGGGAGGAGTACCGCGCTCAGGTCACCCCGTTCGAGCTGTCGAAGTACCTGCCCTGGCTGTAGGGGCGGGGGTTTCGGCCGGGCCGTCCGCGTAGGCGGGCGGGCCGCCCGCGCGGGCCTCCCGGCCGGGCCTCACCGAACCGGAGGAGGGACCGGTCATGCACGTCGTCGACGTCAGCGGGAAGAACGAGGAACTGTTCAGCCTCTGCCTGGAGGACTGGTCCGAGGATGCCCGGGAGTCCGGGCCGAAGCGCCGGGAATGGGTGGACCGCTGCCGGCGGGAATGCGGGTTGCGGGCCAAGCTCGTCGTCGACGAGCGCGGTGTCGAGGCCGGGATGATCCAGTACGGTCCGGTCGAGCATTCCCATGTCGACGGGAGCGGGCTGCATTTCATCTACTGCATCCACGTGCACGGGTACAAGCAGGGCCGGGGGGACTTCCGCGGGCACGGTAAGGGGACCGCCCTGCTCACCGCGGCCGAAGAGGATGCGCGACGGCTGGGCGCGGCGGGGATGGCGGCCTGGGGGGTCGGGTTGCCGTTCTGGATGAGGGCCTCCTGGTTCCGCAAACACGGCTACCGCAAGGCGGACCGGCAGGGTCTCGCGGTGCTCTTGTGGAAGCCGTTCACCGCGGATGCCCGCCCGCCCCGCTGGTTCCCGAAGACTTCTGCGAGACCGGAGCCGGTCCCGGGCAAGGTCAACGTCGTCGCCTACACCAGCGGCTGGTGCATGGCCCAGAACCTGGTCTACGAGCGGGCCAAGCGGGCCGCGGCCGAGTTCGGGGATCGCGTCGCCTTCCAGGAGATCGACACCTCGTCCCGGGAGGCCGTCGCCCGGTGGGGGATCGCCGATGCCGTCCTCGTCGACGGCCGGAACCTGCAGAAGGGACCGCCGCCCAGTTACGCGACCATTCGCCGGGTGATCGGCAAACGGGTCGCCCGACTGCACGGCTGACCGGCCCGCCCGGGTCCGTGGCTGGGCGGGCCTCCCCTCCGGGGCCCGGCACCCGCCACGGGCGGTGCCGGTGCCGCTACGGTGTCGGGCATGTGTAGCCTGGCCCGCCAGTCGAGTACCTCGGGGAGGCTGGCCCGGGTAGGGTTCTCCGACCCGGCCCGGGCCGAGCGGCTGCTCGGGGACCCCGCCGTGGCGGGGCTGCTCGACCCGCTGGAAGATGTCTTCGCCGACGGGGTGGTCTCGGCGATCGGCGAGACCCCCGACCCCGATCAGGCGCTGCTGTCCCTGGTCCGGCTGCTGGAACGGCTGCCCGAGACGGAGGACCCCGACCCCGGCGGCGGGGACGATCCCGGGGAGGCCCGCAGCGGGGAGGAACCGCAGGCGGCCCGGCTGCGGGCGGTGCTGCGGTCCGGCGGGGTGGTGCGTGACCGGTTGCTCGCCGTGCTCGGCATGTCGGTGACGCTCGGGGACTTCCTCGCCCGGCACCCGTCCCGGTGGACGGTCCTCGCCGACCCCGAGCCGGGTGGGGCCCCGGCCGGCGGCGGCACCCGGGGGGAGGCCCCGGGAGACGGAGGTGCCGTCGCCGTCGTCGCCGGAGCCGTTCCCGGATCGGGGGAACTGCACCTCGCCGGTGCCGCGGAGATGCGGGCGGACCTGCTGCGCGCGGTCGGCGCCGACCCGGACTCCGCGGAACCGGTTGCGGCGGAACCGGTCCCGGGTTCGGTCCGGGCGGTGGACGCGCTGCGCACGGCGTATCGGACCTGGCTGCTCGGGATCGCCGGCCGCGACCTCGCCCACCCGGACCCGGCGGCGGTGCTCCCGGAGGTGGCCCGGGCCCTGTCCGATCTTGCCGCGGCCTCACTGGAGGCGGCGCTCGCGATCGCCCGCGCCGAGCTGCCGGCCGGGGCGGCGCCGTGCCGGCTGGCCGTCATCGCCATGGGTAAGTGCGGCGGCGGCGAACTCAACTACGTCAGCGACGTTGACGTCATCTACGTGGCGGAAGCACCGGACGGGGTCGACGAGGAGGCGGCGCTGGCCACCGGCACCCTGCTCGCCGGGACCCTGGCCCGGGCCTGCTCGGCGTCGACCGCCGAGGGAACCCTGTGGCCGGTCGACGCGGGGCTGCGCCCGGAGGGCAAGAACGGTCCGCTGGTCCGCACCCTGCGCAGCCACGTCGCCTACTACGAGCGTTGGGCGGCCACCTGGGAGTTCCAGGCGCTGCTCAAGGCCCGCCCGGTGGCCGGGGATCTCGCCCTCGGCGAGGAGTACCTCGCGGCGATCCGTCCGATGGTGTGGCGGGCCGCGGAACGGGAACATTTCGTCGAGGACGTTCAGGCGATGCGCCGCCGGGTTGAGGAACACCTGCCGGCGAAGGAGGCGGGACGTCAGCTGAAACTCGGGCCGGGGGGCCTGCGGGACGTCGAGTTCAGTGTGCAGCTGCTGCAGCTGGTGCATGGCCGGGCGGATGCCCGACTGCGCACCGGGAACACTCTCGCCGGCCTGGAGGCCCTGAGCACGTTCGGGTACGTGGGCCGCGACGACGCCGCCGAACTCGATCGCGCCTACCGGCAGATGCGGGCCCTGGAACACCGCATCCAGCTGCACCGGCTGCGGCGTACCCACGTCGTCCCGGACAGCGCCGACGACCTGCGCCGGCTGGGCCGTTCCCTCGGCTACCACCGGGACCCGGGCGGGCAGGTGGTCGAACGCTGGCAGCGGCGTTCCCGTGAGGTGCGCCGGTTGCACGAGAAGATCTTCTACCGGCCGTTGCTCGCCGCAGCGGCCCGGTTGACCGCCGACGAGGCCCGGCTGACCCCGGAGGCGGCGCACGCCCGGCTCGCGGCGCTCGGCTACCGGGACACGGCCGGCGCGATGCGGCACCTGGGGGCGCTCACGTCGGGGGTGAGCCGACGCGCGGCGATCCAGCGGCAGCTGCTGCCGGTGATGCTCGGCTGGTTCGCCGACGGCGCCGACCCGGACGCCGGGCTCCTCGCGTTCCGGCAGGTCAGCGACGGGCTCGGATCGACCCACTGGTACCTGAAGATGCTGCGGGACTCCGGCGCCGCCGCGGAACGGATGGCGCACGTCCTGTCCTCCGGGCGGTTCACCGCGGACCTGCTGGAACGCGGACCCGAGGCGGTGGCGCTGCTCGGCGACGACAAGGATCTCGCCCCGCGGCCCCGGGAAGCTGTCGCCGCGGCGATCCGTCGGGCCGCGGACCGGCACACCGGTGATCCCGAGGGCGCGGCGCTCGCCGCCCGGGCGGTGCGCCGGCACGAGCTGGTCCGCACGGCGATCGCGGACATTGTCGGTCTCGTCGGGTTGGCCGAGGTCGGGGCGGCACTCAGCGGGGCCGCGATCGCCGCCCTCGACGGGGTGATCCGGGCCGCGACGGAGGTGGTCGCCCGGCGGTACGGCGGGCAGTTGCCGACCCGGCTGCTCGTCGTCGCGATGGGCCGGCTCGGCGGCGGGGAGCTGAGCTACGGCAGCGACGCGGACGTGTTGTTCGTCCACGACCCGCAGCCGGGGGCGGGGGAGCAGGAGGCCCAGGACGCCGCCCTGGCCGTGGTGAGCGAACTGCGCCGGCTGCTGTCCTGGCCCGGCCCGGAACCTGCTCTGGAGGTCGACGCCGATCTGCGTCCGGAAGGCCGGCAGGGGCCGTTGGTGCGCTCCTTGGAGGCGTACGCCCGCTACTACGAGCGTTGGTCCTCCCCGTGGGAGGCGCAGGCGCTGACCCGGGCCGAACCCGTGGTCGGTGACGAGGACCTGGCCCGCCGGTTCGTCGACCTCGTCGACCCGGTGCGCTGGCCGGCCGGCGGGCTACCGGAACCGGCGGTCCGGGAGATCCGCCGGATCAAGGCGCGGGTCGAGTCCGAGCGGCTGCCCCGCGGCGTCGATCCGCGCCGGCACCTGAAACTGGGCCGGGGCGGGCTGTCCGACGTCGAGTGGACGGTACAGCTGTTCCAGCTCCGGCACGGGGAGCAGGTGCCGGAGCTGCGGACCCCGTCCACCCTGGGGGCGCTCAGTGCGGCCCGGGAAGCGGGGCTCGTCGACACCGCGGATGCCGAGGTGCTCGCCGAGGCCTGGTCGCTCGCGGCCCGGCTGCGGAACGCGACCGCGTTGTGGCGGGGACGTTCTGCGGATGGGCTCCCGGTGAACCGCCGCGATCTCGACGGGGTGGCCCGGCTCGTCGGCTACCCACCGGGGTCGGCCGGGGTACTCGAGGAGGACCATCAGCGGACCACCCGCCGGGCGCGGGCCGTGGTGGAGCGCTTGTTCTACGGGTGACCCCTGGTTCTACGGGTGACCCCTGGCTCTGCTCCCCGGTACTCCTCGGCACCCGGTGGGGCCTGTGGCGTCCGTCGGGGGCCTCCGGCGTAGCCCGGGGCCCTGGCACCGCGCTTACGGCTGGGGACGTACGGTCACCGACGGCTGGTGACCAATGGTGATATTTCTCACGAGGGATGGCCGTAAGTAGGCAATATCCGAGGGAAATCGTGCCCCCTCCTTAACTCACCGTGACTTCCTCCCCTCTATTCGGACCTCCTGGCCAGGTGGTTTGCCATTGTGCACAAGGAGTGAGCGAGACTGGCCTCATGACCGACATGGGACCGGCCACCGGCCCCCTGTCCATCGAGCCCGTCTGGCTGAACGAGCCGCGGCGCTGGCGGTGGTCGGGTGGGGAACTGTCGCTGTCGACGGTGCCGGGGTCGCACTTCTGGCGGCGCACCAGAACGGGCGCCGTCAACGACAGCGGCCACTTCCTCGGCACCCGGATGTCCCGGGAGTTCACCGCCGCCGTTGAAGTGCAGGCAGGGGTCGGCCACGAGGGCGACCAGGCGGGCCTCATGGTGCGTTTGGACGCCGAACGGTGGGTCCGCTGCGGCTGGGAATTCACCGAGGGCGGGCACGGGTTCGGCACGGTGGTCACCCACGCGGTCTCGGACTGGAGCCGGGCGCCGCTACCGTCGGTCCCGGAATGGGTGTCCCTCCGGCTGACCCGCCGCGGCGACACGCTCACCGTCGAGTACGCGGTCGACGGGGGAGTCTGGCAGCTGCACCGACAGGCCTACCTCCCGGCGGAGTTCCGCGCCTATGTCGGGCCGATGGCGGTGTCCCCGTCCGGTCCCGGGTTCGACCTGCGGTTGCGCAACTGGAGCCTGCGTCCCCTGTAACCACCCCGTCCTGCGGTGCGCCCGCGGCACGGTGCGGACGCCCCGCGCCGGCCCCGTCCGCCCGCACCGGCCCCGTTCGCCCGCGGCGCGTCCCCGGTTCGTCGGGTCCGGGGTAGGACAGGCCGGACCGGGGCGGGGCAGAGCGGGGCAGAACCGGGGCGGGCATTCAGTCGTGCAGGCGGGCCTTGACCCGGCGCAGGGTCCACCACACGAGGGCGGCGGCCACGGGCACGGACGCCCCGGTGAACAACTCGGTGTTGACCGGAACCCCGAGCGCCTTGACTCCCTTGCCCGCGTAGCCGGCCAGCCCGACCACGTAGTACGTGATCGCGGCGATGGACAGGCCTTCGACGGTTTCTTGCAGGCGTAGCTGGAGTCGTTGCCCGCGGCCGATGGACCGGAGCAGTTCCTGGTTCTGTGTCTCCGTGGTGATGCCAACCCGGGTCCGCAGCAGGTCGCCGGCCCGGTCGACGCGTTCGGACAGGTCACTGAGCCGCCGGGCGGTGGATTCGACGGTCGCCATGGCGGGCAGCAGCCGACGCCGCAGGAACGTGAACACCCCCATCATCCCGGGCAGGGAAGTGCCCCGGAGATCGTCGATGCGCTGTTCGGCGATGCCGAAGTAGGCGCGGGTGGCGGCGAACCGGGTGGTGTGTTCGGCGAGATCGGTCTCGATTTCCGCGGCGAGCTGGATGAGGTCGTGCAGCAGGGTTTCGTCCTGGTCGCTGCCGGTTTCCAGGGTGCGGGTGAGTTCCGCCAGCCGGCTCTCCACCCGGGGCAGGGTTGCGGCGACGGCCCGGGCGGGGCGGAACGCCTGCATGGCGAGCAGCCGGTAGGTCTCCAGTTCGGTGAGGGAGGCGACCATCCGCCCGGCGCGGCCGTCGGTGACGTCATGACACCAGAACAGGAACCGGGAGGTGCCGTCCGGAGTGAGCCGGTAGGTGGTGAACAGGCGGGCGGTGCCGTCCTTGACCGAGGATCCGTAGAGCCGTTCGGGGCCGAGCATCCGCCGGGCGTCCTCGGCGAGGGCGTTGCCGTCCCGGCCGTCCGCCCGCAGGACGAGTACCTGCATGGCGGAGATGGTGCGTCCGGGGAGGGTGGACAGCCAGGTCCCCGGCACCGGAACGGTGGCGAGGAGGTCGGGAGCGGTGTCCGGTCCGGTGCCGTCCTCGGCTCCGGTTCCGGGGCCGGTTCCCGTTGCGGGCCCGGCTTCGGGCTCGGGGTCGCAGGCGCGGTCCTCCCCGAGGGGTTCCGGGGCCGTGGGGACGGGGGCGTTGTCGAGCAGCCGCTCCTGGTCGACCGGCTGGATCACCGAGTACAGCGAGAACTCGCCGTGCCGTTCCCACCGGATGGTGAAGTCCGGCAGCGGGACCTGCACGAAGGTCGGGTCGCCGAAGTCGGCGTGGCCGCCGGCGGAACCGACGAGGTCGCGCAGATGGTCGCGTTCCACGTCGACGGGAACGTCGTCGTGCAGCACCGCGATATGCGTGACGAGTGCGGGGATGCGGATCCTCGCGACCGGCCGGGCGTGTACTTCGTCGTGCAACTGGCGTCGGGTGGTGGCGTCCTCGGGGAGGCGCGCGTTACTGAGTTTGGGCATGGCATGTCCCGGGTACGGCGTCAGGGGGGCTGGTCCGATCTGCCGTCACCGGCGCTGGGGACGGTCTTCGTGGAGCCCCTCGATCCTAGAAGACGTCCCTGCCTGGGGTGTTCGCGGCTCCGGTACGGGTGGTCCGTCCCGGGGCACCGGCACGCCGGCCGGTGTCGCGCCGGCCCCGCCGCGGGCGGCGTGCCGCGCGGTCTTGTTCCGGTACATCCGGGCGTCCGCGGTGCGGACCAGTTCGTCGGCGTCGGGCGGTCCGGGCGGGCTGACCGCGACCCCGACGCTGGTCTGCGGGAGCACGGTGACCCCGTCGACGTCGAGGGGGTGTTCGACGGCGTCCTGGATGCGGTGGATGAATCCGGCCTCATCCCACTGTTCCGGGGTGGTCCGGACGAGCACGCAGAACTCGTCCCCGCCGAGCCGGGTGACGGTGTCACTGGCACGGATGGCCCGCTCCAGACGTTCGGCGACGGCCCTGAGCACGGCATCGCCGGCGGCATGGCCGTGAGTGTCGTTGATGTCCTTGAACCCGTCGAGGTCGAGGTAGACCACGGCCACCCAACCGCCGTCGTCGCGGTCCAGTGCCGCGGCGAGTTGCTCGGTGAACAGGGCGCGGTTGGCCAGTCCGGTGAGCGGGTCGTGGGTGGCGGCGTGCTGGGCCTGCTCGTGGGCGGCGGTCAGGCTGCGCTGCCGGCGCTCGTCGTCGGTGACGTCGCGCCAGGTGATGACGACCTGTTCGGTACCGACGGGGGTGATCCGGTTGTCCCAGGAGGCCACCCAGACGCCGTCGGGGTCGTGGTCGTGCACCCGGACGGTACAGGTGACCTGGTTGGCGAGGGCGTCCAGGATGGCATCCCACAGCCCGGACTCCTGGGCCGCCGGGTAGAAGTCGCGCAGGTCCCGGCCGACGAGGTCGTCGGGGTCGCCGATCGGGGCGGCACCGGCCGCGTTGATCATGAGCAGGGGAAGGGCGGACGGGATGAGGCCGGTGCCGAGCTCGACGCTGTAGACGGCGAAGGCGTCGGTCGTCGCGTCGAGTGCGGTCTGCAAGGTGGCCCGGACACGGGCGGCGTCCTCGTAGGCGGCGGCGAGCAGCCGCTCGCCCCGGATGGCCTCGCTCAGGTCCCGGGCTTCCAGGACGGCCCGGTCATCCCCGTACGGGGTGATGGTGATCTCGAAGGTCCCGGGGCCGGGGGCCGCATCGAGTTCGATGCGGTGCTGGCGCGGCTCCTGGGCGTCGATGGCGGTGACGATCCGCGTCCAGAGCCCGGTGCCGCTGATCCGATGGTCGAGGCTGGTGAGTTCTTTCCCGAGGATCTCCTCGGGGGTGGTCCG